>VBLV01000136.1:3963-10418 GCA_005879045.1 Methanobacteriota archaeon
GCTCGCGGGCCGTGTTCCCTACGTTCCCCGCTCCGGTCACCACGCCAACCAGAAGGAAGATCCACCAAAGACGGATCAGCCAGCCTCCGATTCCGGCGGGGACGCCTCCGATCACGAAGAGCATGACGGCCCCGAAGAACGATTGGAAGAACGCGGTCACCGAGAAAGACGAGCTCGTCGCCTGACCGATTGTCCCCGTGAGGAAGTTGAGGAACCCGTAGAGGATCAGCAGGATGCCGATGATCAAGAGGGCGGCTCCGACCAGGACGACGGTCACCGCGCCCCAGCCGAACGGAAGGCTCGCGGCGGTCCTCCGAATCGGGGATGCCGCGTAGTAAGGGGAGGGTGCGACCATGGGGATTGCGGTCCTCGGCGGCTCGGTGGGCTTCGTGTCTGCGTCGATATCCCGTGGGATAAATGTTTCAGTGGTTTTCCCAACGGTGGTATTCAGGGACCCCGGCCCTCGGCGCCGGATGTGAGGGGGCGGAATCCCATTGCTCCCGTGTCGAATTCTCTCGAGCAATGTCTTAAGTCTCACCGACGTCGTTCGGACGGTCGATGGACTTCAACGCGAAGCTCGACCAGGCGCGGACCCTCGCCGACGTCTTCGAGCTGGTGAAGCGGGCCGTCGAGGCTGTCCTCGGACGCACGCGGGCGGGCCTGATGCTCGCCCTCGCGGATCTCGGTAACCATCCGCAGGGGTTCCTCGGTGCGTTCTATCCGGTCGCGAGCAACGTGATCGTGATGAACAAGGTCCCCCTCCTTCGAATTCAGGAGACGAACCCGCGGCTGTACAAGCCCTACGCGTTCTACGTCCTCTTGCATGAGTACCTGCACTCGATCGGCTTCGTGGACGAGCGGGTGTGTCGCGAGCAGGCACACCGGGTCCTCGAGACGCTGTTCGGAGTCGATCATCTGGTCACGCAGATTTCCGCCGACACCGCCCGGTTCTTCCCGAACCTCGTCTTCCCGGACGCCGCGTGGCAGCCGTCGCAGCTGGCCCTCGAGTTCGTCCCCGGCTTCGACCGGGGCTCGGCATCCTACATCAGGTGAGACCGCTCCGCGGCCGCGCCGAATAACTACAAATAGACGGCGTCGCTACGCCGCCGGGGGAGGCGGGAGATGGCGGTCGCCGCGTGGCGGAAGGGAGTCGCGGAATTCATCGGGGCGTTTACGCTGATTTTCATCGGTGCCGGCGCCATCCTGACGGCCGGTTCGACGAGCACCTCGGATCTCGTCTTGGTCGCCCTCGCGCATGGACTCGCTATTGGGGTCATGGCGTCCGCCTTGGCCCACATCTCCGGAGGGCACTTCAATCCGGCAGTAACGCTCGGTGCGCTGGTCGGCCGACAGCTTTCCGTACGCCTAGCGATGGTGTACTGGATTGCGCAACTGTTGGGCGGGGTGGGGGGAGCTCTTGCGCTCGCAGCCGTGTTCCCAGCGGCCATTTGGCAGCCTTACCATCTCGGCACGCCCACGCTCGGGACCTCCGCATCACTCGGTTGGGATGTAGGAATCGGGACCGGGATCCTCGTGGAGGCGATCCTCACGTTCTTCCTCGCATTCGTCGTATTTGGGACCGGAATCGATCCAAAGGGTTCCTTCAATGCGGTGGGCGGCTTCGCGATTGGGCTGACGATCACGATTGACATCTTGATGGGTGGTCCGCTAACAGGCGCCGCCATGAATCCCGCGCGCTGGTTCGGTCCGGCCATCGTCGCTCAGTTTTTCGACAACTGGTACGTGTACTGGATCGGGCCGTTCATCGGCGCAATCGTCGCGGGCCTGTTGTACGCCAACGTGTTCCTCGAGAAGCCTCGATAAACGCCTCACGCTCGCTGCGCGCAACCTTGACTCGCGCAGTTTCACATTACGTAAGAAATGTTTAAATCGGTTCGCTGGGTGCCCAATTTGGTATGATTCGCGGGACGGCTCCGGCGAAGGCGGTGGCGGTGCCAAAACCCGCCGTTCAAGAGCCCCCCGTCAAGTTTCGATCCGGCAAACACACCGTGATCGTGAAGGAAGTTTTCGACATTGCCCCGAAGTTTCCGCAGACGTACCTGATCCGGTTCACCTTCGAAAATGAGCCCGTGTTCGACTTCGAGCCCGGGCAGTTCATCTCGATCTTCGCGGAGAAGGATGGCAAGCGCATCTCCCGCCCGTATTCGATCGCGTCATGGCCGGAGAACAAGGACTACCTCGAGCTCTGCATCAAAATCGTCGAGGGTGGGTTCATGTCGAACTACCTCTACCACGTCTCCCCGGGGACAAAGCTCCAGTCGATCGGGCCGTTGGGGCGCTTCGTGATCCCGGAGCCGATTCGGTACGATACCGTCTTCGTTGCCACAGGGACCGGGGTCGCGCCGTTCGTCTCGATGTTGGGCCACATCTGGGCGCAGGGCCTCGACGCGGGCCATGAGTTCCACGTCGTGTTCGGCGTGCGTTACGTGCACGACCTGATCTACCGCAGCCTGATCGAGAAGTGGGAGCGAGAGCATTCGAATTTCCACTTCTACCCGACGATTTCGCGTCCCGAGACGCCGGATTGGAAAGGCCGCGTGGGATACGTCCAGAAGGTCATCGAGAACGACATCAACGACTACGGGAACAAGCAGGTCTTCATCTGCGGCTTGCACGACATGGTCGAGGACGTGAAGAACCTCTGCCAGCGCCTCGGATTCGCGTACGTGCGATTCGAGAAGTGGGACTGAGACCGGCCTCGCTATCGCAGCCGGATCCAGACCTTCCCAACGATTTCTCTCAATGAGATCGGTCCGAATGCACGACTGTCTCGGCTACGATCGGCGTTGTCGCCCGCCACACGGATCTGCGTAGCATCGGGGACATCGAAAACTCGTTTCACCAGGAATCGCTGGGGCGTCTCCGGATCCTGCACGACGACCAGATCACCTTTCACAGGTGGGTGGAACTTGTACGCCCACCGGTTCACCAGGACGTAATCGCCCGGTTCCAAGGCAGGCCGCATGCTATCGTCCTCGACCCTGAAGCGGCGGAGAGGGAACATCGCGGACGGAATCACTTGAACTTTGGGTAGACGGTCAGGCGCTCCGTGGGGTAGGGCGCCTTCGCGGTGATCGTCTCGAATCCTTTCGTCTTCCAGAAGATGGACGCGATGTCGTTCGTCGCCTTCAGGAGGTCCTCGGCCGCCTGGAGGTTGATCTCCTGGCGCGCCTTCGAACCGGTCTTGAGCGCCTTCCACACGAGATCGTGGAGTTCCGGGAACGTCTTCAGGTGCTCCGGCTTGAAGTAGTCGGCCCAAAGGATGCGAAGCTCATTCTTCGCGATCTCCGAGTGTTGCTCTTTCGTGGCGATGTACCGCGCAAGCTTGTTCGTGTACTCCTGGCGCTGCTCCGGCGTCGCACTGGCACCGGGCTTGTCGAGTTGGTTGATCAGGTCGACCATTCGGACGACCGTGTGGGCGGCGAGTTGCGCATGGTGCGGATCGTAGATGCCGCAGGGGATGTCGCAGTGCGCGTACGCGATCGGAGCCGGAGAAATCCGGTCGAGCCAGCGGGCCAGCAAGTACAGCAGTGACATGGTCGCCTCGTAGCGGATTCGGTTATTTAAACGTGCGGCGGGCTCCGATCTCGGAGACGGCAGACGGGGAATCACGCCAATCTTATCATCACGCAATACGCTTCGCGTCTTCCTTGAAGCCTGGCTACAGGAACGTCGGGCAACTGCGGACCGAGTACAAGGCGAAACGTCCCGCCATCGAGGCCCGGTTGGAGGACTTCCGCCGCGCGGGACGTTTGGCGGACGAGCGACTCTTCGAGGAACTGTGCTTCTGCATCGTGGCCGTTCAGTCGAAGGCCCGAGCGTCCGATGCGGCCGTTGCCGCTCTCAGAGAGACCGAACTCCTCTGGTCCGGTGAAGCGGCGGAGATCGCGGCGTTCCTGCGTCATCGCACGCGCTTTCACAACCACAAAGCCGCGTACATCGTTCGCGCGCGAGACCGTTTGTTTCCGGAAGGCCGTGGCGAAATCGCGAAGACCTTGGATTCGTTTTCCTCCTCGATGGACGCTCGCGATTGGCTCGTCCGCGAGATCCATGGCTTGGGCCTGAAAGAGGCAAGTCACTTCCTTCGGAACACGGGCCGAGGGGAAGACCTCGCGATTCTGGACCGTCATATCCTCAGGAACCTCATCCGCCATGGCGTGGTGCGGCGCCTGCCGCAGACCTTGACCGCGAGGCGGTACTTGGACATCGAGGCGCGAACCCAGCAGTTTTCGCACGAGATTGGAATTCCGATGTCAGCCCTCGATTTGCTGTTCTGGAGCCGAGAGACGGGCGAGATATTCAAGTGAAACCGCGAAGCCGTTCAAGACCGCGTTCGCGGCGACGCGGCACGCTCAACCTCATTCAAGCCTAGTCCGCGGGATCTGTCAGAGAAGCGGCGTGGTCCGAATGCTGATGTATCTCCCGGCGCATCGTGCCGGCGATGGGTGACCCCTCCCCGACCGAGGTTCGCACATGGCTGCTCGTGTGGTATGATGCAAATCGCCGGGACCTACCCTGGAGGCACACGCGAGACCCCTATCGAATCTTGGTCGCCGAATACCTTCTTCAGCGGACTCGGATTGCAAGCGGGACGCCATACTACGAACGGTTCCTCGAACGGTTTCCCACGGTCCGCGATCTCGCAGCCGCCCCCCTCGATGACGTCCTCTCCGTCTGGGAGGGCCTGGGCTTCTACGGGCGGGCTCGGAACCTGCACGCGGCGGCTCGGTCGATCGTCCAGCGGCATGGCGGGGAGGTCCCTCGCTCCTACGACGAGCTGGCCTCGCTCCCGGGAATCGGGCCGTACACCGCCGGTGCGGTGGCGAGCATCGCCTTCGGGATTCCGGTGCCCGCCGTGGACGGAAACGTCGTACGCGTGGTTGCTCGCTTGTTTCGGATTCGCGAGAATGTGACGGCGGGAGCGGTCCGCAGGCGAATCGCGGAAATTGCCGCGCGACTCGTTTCCCCCGAGCGGCCGGGTGCCTTCAACCAGGCATTGATGGAACTCGGTGCCACGGTTTGCACGCCCATCGCGCCGGCGTGCGTGAGCTGTCCTGTTGAACGGTTGTGCTTGGCCCGTGCGGCCGGCGAGGAACGAGAGCTGCCTATCTCCTCTCGGCCTCGGTCCCCGCGTGCGGTGACCGTTGTCTTCGGGCTCGTAACCGCGAACGGGCGGGTCCTCCTCGTCCGGCGACCGAAAGGGCAACTGCTCGGCGGGCTGTGGGCCCTTCCGGGCGGAGAGAGGAACGGGCCTTCGGAGAGCACGGATCTCAAGGGATCGATTCGGTCTCAGGCGGGGATCGAGGTTCGTGTCGGCCCGCGATGGTCGCGCGTGGACCGCACCTTCTCCCACCGGAAGTGGTCGGGATCGATCTACCGCTGCTCCCCGGTCCGGCGTCCGAAAGAGACCGATTCGGTCCGCTGGGTTCTCCGGGAGGAGGCGTTGTCGCTTCCTCTGGTGCCGTTCCATCGCGATGCGATCAAGGCCCTCGCGGGACTCGAGTCATTCGAGAGCCGATAATATCCATCTCAACCGATAAATATCTGGCCCGAATCCTTAAGGGGAAACGAGCCATCGGACCGGCATGCGACGTTTCTTGATCGTCGGCCATCGAGCCTCCACGGACCCCGTGTTTTCCCTAGATGACCTGGCCGGTGCAGCGGGCCGCATGGACATCCTGTTGAACGCGGCGAACGCCGCCCTCCACCTCGCCCATGACCTTCGACGGGATGTCGAGGTCGGTCTCCTCCTTTTGGGGCCGCCCCACCCGCCGCAGCTGGTGCGATTCGAAGGCTTTCGACTCCGGAACTACCAGCCGGACATCCGAAGCAATGCCGCACTCGTCCGCCGGGCGCTCGTGGATCCCTCCCGAATCGAACGGGAGAGTTCTCCGGGCGTCTTCGGCTCGCAAGCCAATTTCGAGGAGGCGCTCGATCGCTTCGGACCCGTATTCGTCTACGCCAAGGAAGGCGGCAAAGACATTCGGGAAGCGAGTCTCCCCGCGGACGCCACCTTTGTGTTCTCGGACAACCAGGATCTCATGGAGGCCGAGGAACGCGTCCTGACCGAGCGTGGCGCGCTCGTCGTCGGACTCGGTCCGCTGGCGCTGCAAACTCGATCGGAGACGCGTGTGACCCGCGCGACCACCGCAGCCACATCGGCCAGCAACGACCAAAAGCTCTAATAAACGGAGAAAGTAGCCGCTTCGGGAGAAATGCCCAAGCCCGCACCGGGTCGTGACTTCTACATCGCCACCGCGGATGAGATCCGGGCGGGACGGACGACGGACCTCTACTTCGTGCGGACGCTCGACATCCTGAAGAAGGCGGGTCGGAGCCGCGCGAACGTCGTCGCCGAGGTCACGACCGGTGCCCTGCCGAACGACTGGCCGTGGGGGATCTTCTGCGGCCTCGAGGAGGTCGTGCATCTTCTG
>VBLV01000137.1 GCA_005879045.1 Methanobacteriota archaeon
TCCCGGAGGCCGAATCGCTCTCGCGGTTGGAGGAACTCGACGAAGTACTCCTCGCCCAGGTCGAACGGGGCACCCATGTCAAGCCAGATTCGCGCATCGCGATCCTCGACGAGGATCTTGTTCCCGCCGATCTCGCCGACGCCGCCAAAGAAGGAGAGTTTCGCCACGGCACGCCTCGGGTCCGCGGTCAATCCGCGAGCTGCACCACGATCACGTCCCGAACCGCTTTCATCGACCGGAAGCTCAGCAGGAGCCGTCCCTCGGGATCCGTCTTGAAGAGACGCGTCTCGACCGTCTCGGCCGGGGTCACGAGGAGCGATTGGATCCGGCCTGTCTTCGTCTCGACCAGGAAGTCCGTGAGGACCCCGAGGATCTGGCCGTCCTCCGTCATGACGGTCTTGCCGCGGAGTTCCGTCGCAAAAACCTTCATTCCCGCCGCGGCGCGTATCCTCGCGTCCTTATTTTTCCTTTCTGGCCTCGGGGGCCGTGACGCCGAGGCGAAACCGTCTGCATCAGAGACAAACGAATTGGCGAGATTAGGGACGGCACTTTCTTATAGAGCCGGTGGCGTTTTCTCGGCCCCTCAACGGAGGCTCCCGACATGGACAATATCGTTGTTGAACGCAGCGCTTTCGTCGGCCTCGTCACCTCTGCGGTCGAGGCGTACAATCGTGAGACGAATGGATTTCTGGTCGGGAACCGGGGGACCCGGCTCATGAAGCAACGTCCGCGCGAAGTGACGGTCCTGCGGGCCGCGTATGCGCTCCAGACGGAAGACCGCAAGCCGAACTGGGTGAGCCACGGGAACGAAAAGGCGTTCAAACGCGCGCGTGGAGCGATCGAGAATCTCGACGTAGGCGGTTATGCGGTGCTCGGGGGTTTCCACTCTCACACGGGCGACGACGGCGCAGCGAGCCTCTCGCGGACGGACCTCGATTACGTCGCCGACGAGCTACGGCGCATCTCCCGAGGTCGGCCCGCCGAGCGCGTCAAGTGGCTCGAGGTCGTCCTGGCGCTGAAGCGTCGGGAGTGGTCTCGGAACCACGAACCCGGCTGGACGACCCGAACGTACCGGAGGAAGCTCGGCTGCACGGTGGCCATGGACCCGACCCACGGCTACGACATGACGATCGGCGGCTTCTGGGTCGAAGGCGAGCCGGATGGCGAACCGGGCCGCTGGGACGTCGTCGGCACGAGCGAGGCGCGCCTGCTTTTGCCGTGGAACCAGTGACGTCGATCGACTACCGGGTCGCCGGCGGCTGCTGTGGTCCCGACGGCTGTTGACCGGACCATCCGCGGCGGCCGAGGCGGCTGCTGAGCAGCTCCTGCACCTGGGCCGGTCGGGGGATCATGTCGAGATTCATCGTGTCGTCCCCCGTGTCGACCACGATCGTCCCGATCCGGAGGATCCGCTGCCCGAAGGTCTGCTTCATGTCGACGCGCTCAAGCTGCGTGTACGGAATCATCTCCGTGTTCTTGTTCAGGATCCCGTCTTCGCGAATGATCTTGTTGTCCGTGATGACGTACCGCGTCGTCTTGCGCTTCAGCTCGGCGATGATGAACGCGACGAGGGCGAGGAAGAGGAAGAAGGCGGCGAGGATCGCGCTGACGGGTAGGCTGCCCAAGGCCGGGTTCCCAAGGGTCGAGGAAAACCGCCACGGAAGTTGGACGAAGAGGGCTCCCGCCACGATGAGGGCGAGGACCATCGCGCTCCACCATCGGAGGGCGATGAGCCGCGTCGGTCGCGTCACCAGCAAGGTCTGCTCGCCCGAATAGGACATGGTCTGCCGTCCGCGGCATTCATCCGGAGAGGTCGATAAAATGGTTTCGACCGGATTACGAATCCGTCTTCCGCGGAGATTCGGTTCGACAGAAGAAACTTCATATCGTCAGGATTGGCTGACCGCCACAGGCCCATGACAGTTTTGTTCGGGACGCTCGGGTGGAGGCCCCAGAGCCTCCTGCCCTCGATCCGGTCGACCGAGAATCTCGAGCGGGTCGTGTTCTACCACAGCGATCACGTGAAGAGTCGGGACGCGCGCTCGAAGGTGATGGAATTCTGCCGCGCACTCGGAGTGACGGCGAATGCGATCGAGGTGAGCGACGCGTTCGACTTGTTGCATGTTGCTGGCCAGATCCGCGCGGACGTAGGGAGGGACCGCGCCGCGGGAGCCGACCTCCGGTTCAACATCGCCGGCGGCACGCGCCTCATGAGCAGCGCCGCCCTGCTCGTCTGCATCCTGGAGGGCATCCCGGCGACCTACGTCCACGATGAGACGTACCAGGAGATTCCGCTCCCACTCTTACGAATTAGCTACGGGGAGGGACTCACCGCCAAGCAGCGGGAAGTGCTCTCGTTCCTTGTGCGAAACCGCGAGAAGGACTTCACGGAAACGGCCCTCGCCAAGGCCCTCGGAGTCCACAAGGCGACGATGAACCATCACGTGCGGGAGCTCGAGACGAAGGGGGCCATTACCCGGCTTTCGGACCCGGCGGACGCCCGGCGACTGATCGTGAAGCCAACACCGGGCATGGAACTCCTCGTCGGGTGAGACGGTGGGCCACCGCACGCTGATCGCGACGATGGGCTTCGACGAACGGCACGTCCTCCCTTCCTTGCGGCTCATGCCGTACGACCGCCTCGTCGTGGTGGCCGGCCGGGAAACGTTCCGGTCCGCTGCGTTCCGCCGCCTCAAGGGCCTCGAACCGGGACTCCGGACTATCCGCGTCGATCCCTTCGACCTCACGGATGCCCTCGAGTCAATCCGAGGGACGATTCGCCGCGCCACTGGAGAGGGCCCGGTCCGAATCAGCGCGAGCGGGGGAACGAAGATCCTCACCAACGCGGCGATCCTGGCGGCGTTCCAGGAAGGAGTCGAGGCGTGGTATTGCGACCCCGATCCGGTGCGATTGCCGGTGCTCCGAGGCGTGAGCCTGGCCGCGGCGTTCTCGCCCGCGGAAGGCGCGATCGCACTCGCGCTTCACGGCCCGATCAGATACGACCGTCTTGTGGCCGCGGTCGCCGCCCGATCGTTCGCGCGGCGAACCGTGCTCGGCGCCATTCGTTCCCTTGCTGCCAAAGGCTTGGTCGAACTCGACAGGGATGGCGGCACGGTGCTCGTCCGACCGTCACCGAGGTTCGCCTTGTTCCGCGACCAGCTCCGGGCGGTTCCCAAAAAGGCCTAAGAGGGCGGAGCCCTTGCCGCACGAGGGCGCGTCGGATGGTCCAGGTTCGGGTCGAGATTCGACTGAAGAAAGGGGTCACCGACCCGGAGGGAGACAACGTCCACAAGGCCCTCGGTCTCCTCGGATTCAAAGGAGTCCAGGGCGTCCGAAGCTCGAAACTGTTCCTGATTGACCTTCAGACGAAAGACGCTCGAGCGGCCCGGAAGGAAGTCGAGGATATGTGCCGCCGACTCCTCGCGAATCCCGTAATCCACGAGTACGCGATTGCGATCGAGAAGTAGCCCAGCACACTCAGGCGTAACCGCGGATGCGCTCGCGCCGCACCGGTTCCTGCAGGTGGTCTGCGGCCATGAGGGTCGACTTCTTCATTTCCCTCTCGGCCGCGTGCGTGAAGTCCGCCATCGTGATCCGGTGACGCTTGCCTCGTTGAAGGGAGGAGCGCATCGCCTGTCGCACGACGTTCAGGATCGAACCCCCGCTCATCACGTATTTCTTCGCGAGGATCTCGTAGTCAATGTCCTTCGACAGCGGCGCCTCTTTCGGAACG
>VBLV01000138.1 GCA_005879045.1 Methanobacteriota archaeon
ATTCACCGCTTCGACGGCGGGGACGTTTAACTACTTCTGCGGGGTCCACGGATATGCCGCCCAACATGGATCGCTCGTCGTCCAGTCGACGGGTGGCGGCGGCGGAGGGAGCTCCGGCGGAATTGACACCACCTTGCTCATCGGTGGTGTGGTCATCATCGTCGCGATTGTCGCGGTCGTTGCCGCGATCGTTATGCGGCGAAAGAAACCGTGAACCTCAGAACGTATCGAGCCGGATGCGTCGGAGGAGACGGCCGAGCGTACGGAGTTCGCGGGCACTGAGGGACCAACCCGCAGCCCTGGCGTTCTCCTCGGCCTGCGACGGGCGCTTCGCCCCAGGGATCGGGATGACGTTTCGGTTGCGGCGCAGCCAAGCGAGCGCGGTTTGCCCGGGCGTCTTCCCATGGGCGCGTCCGGTTTTTCGGAGTTCACGGATCAGCGGCGCCGCGGCCCGCAGGTTCGTGGGCTTGAACAGATCCTCCTCCGCTCGAACGCGGTCCTTTGGCCTCTTGCCATCGTGGTACTTGCCCGTGAGCACGCCTTTGCCGATCGGGCTCCAGGCGAGGATCGCGATGCCCTCCCGTTTGCAGTAGGGGAGGACCTCCGCTTCGACCTCCCGCTGGAGCATGTTGTAACGCACTTGGTTCGAGGCGATGTCCGACCGTGAGAGATGGGATCGCGCTTCCGTGAGATCGCGGACCGCGAAGTTGCTCACCCCGATGTTCCGGATCTGGCCCGCCCGGTGGAGGGCCTCGAGAGCCTTCATCGTCTCCCGCAGGGGGACTTGGCTCCAAGGATCCGGCCAATGCACCTGATACAGGTCGATCTCTCGGACTCCGAGGCGCTTCAGACTAGCGGCACACGCTTTCTTCACGTCATCCGCGCGCAGATGCCACCCGCCAACCTTCGTCGCGACGAAGACATGGTCCCGTCCGACGTTCCGAATCGCTCGGGACATGACCCGCTCGGAATGGCCATCGCCGTACGCCTCCGCGGTGTCCACGAGGTTGATCCCAAGCTCCACGGCGCGCTCCATCGCCTCGCGGCACTCGGCATCTCGGACATCGGAGCCCCATGCCTTCCCTCCGGCCTGCCACATCCCTAGTCCGACCGCGGAGACGTCGGGTCCACCGCGGCCCAATGACACGTACTCCATCCGACCGCCCCGCGGCCGACGCGTCGCGGAGCCAAAAACCTATCGCGGCGTGAGATCGAACCATTCGGGCGGATGGTCCGGCAGGCGAAAACGGAGGAACGATTTGTTGTACTTGTCGTGGAGTCGATCGGATTCCGAGACTCCCTTCCGGTACGCTTTCTCAAACGCGGACCAGTCTTTCGACTCGATGGCTGCGGCGATCGATCCAAACGTCTCGCGGACGAAAGTCGCGATGTCCTCCGCGTACTTCGGCCGGGCCACCGCGGCGGTCTTCAGGACCTTCTCCGATTCATTCAACATGTAGTTGGCGAGTTCCCAGTTTTTGGCCTTCGCCGCGTAGAAAAGCGTCCAGTACCTCCGGCTCAGCTCGTCCATGAGTCGCGCCATGCCGGGCTGCATCGCCGCAATCTGGTCGACGGTCAGGGCCCCGTGCTTCGTCGTCGCCCGCACGCGCGCTCCGGGGACAACAACATCGTCCATCGGCGCCCGCAACGGATGCCTCCATCAAGGACGTTTCGGCTCGCCGGCCTTCACTTTCTCCACAGCGTATTCGACGATCGCGTCCGCGGCGTTGACGCCAGTCGCGTCCAGGAGTCCGCGGAACCCGGGGGACGCGTTGACTTCGAGGACATACGGCGTGTCGCCCCGGAAAATCATGTCCACGCCGCTGATCTCCAGTCCGACGGCCTTCGAGGCCCGCACCGCGACGTCCTTCGCGTGGTCCGACAATTCGGTCGCGACTCCTTTCGCTCCGAGGTGAATGTTCGCCCGCCATTCGTTGTGGGCCGCGACTCGCTTCATGGAGCCGACGACCCGATCTCCGACAACCAGGGCGCGGATGTCGACGCCGGGGTTCGGGATGTACTCCTGCAGGCACACGACCTCGCCGAAGAACTTCAGGGTGTCGACGATCGACGCGGTTTCCTCGAGGCTCTTCACGCGCATCACGCCAATCCCCTGGGTGCCCGAGAGGATTTTCAGGACTGCGGGGTAACGGACCAAGTGCGCGGCCTCCACGAAGTTCGGGCGGGAGGCGAGGAGGATGCTCCGCGGGATCGGGATGCGCGCTTGACGGAGCGACTGAAGGGCGAGGAACTTGTTCCGGGCGGTGATGAGGCCGTCACTCGCCAGCGTCGTACGGATTCCCATCAGCTCTAGCTGACGCAACAGCATCTTCCCGAAATCCGTCATCGAGCGGCCGATCCGCGGAATGAGGACGTCGTAGGAACGCAACGACTTGCCGTTGAACACCGCGTCGTCCGTGCCAGCGACGACGAGGCGCACCTCGTCCGTCTTCACGAATTCGGGCTCGTGGCCATGTTCCCGGATCGACTTCAGGATGGCCTTCGTGGACCAATATGATGGTTTCTTCGAAATCACCCCGATCCTCATCGAAGGCCCCTGCACCCGCGGAAGGAAGCGATGCGGTTCGCGGGAGAAAAACGTGTCGTGTTGGAGAATCGCGCGGTTAAGGCTATATTCCGGGATGGCTATCGACCGAGACGAAGGGAGTTGGCGGTGCACCCCGTGGTCTCCGAGCGGCGGCAACGACCGGAGAGGCCGACCATCGGCGTCGTCGAGGAGGTCACCCTGCGCGGCAGCAAGGGCGATATCCGCGTGCAGGCGAGGATTGACACGGGCGCGGCTCGGACCAGCCTCGACACGGACCTGGCGGCTCGTGCGGGTCTCGGGCCCGTGTTCGACCGAGTCCGCGTTCGGGCGGCCGCGGCGCACGAACCGGAAGAACGAGACGTCGTCGATGCCCGGGTCGTGATCGCCGGCCGGGAATTCGAGGTCGCGGTCGCCATCGCCGATCGGAAGGACATGCGATACCACATGATCGTCGGCATGGACATACTCCGCGATTCCGGTTTTCTGGTCGATCCGTCGAAGGGAAACGGTCGCGAGAATGAAGGGAAGCGGGCTCATCGGAATCCGTGAAGGTCGATGAGCGTCGTGTCGGCGCCGCGCCTCCCGTAAACCTTTACGGGCTCGCCCAAGCGCGCCATTAAAGACGTGCTGTCAGTAGCGTTCGGTCGCCGCCTTTGCCGTCCGTTCCCATCATGCCGGGCCAAGCGGCCCGGCCCTTTCACGTTCAGAAAGCCCGACGGGAAGCCCTGAGCCTCCGCTCTCGCGCTCCTTCCTTCCAGCAGCGTCGGATCGCCTTGGCGATCACTCTCCGCCGGATCCGAATCCAGTTCGCTCGGACATCGGCTGGGAGGATGTGCTCTCGCAAGAACTGCAGGCGCTTCTCACCATCGGGATCTTCGTCTGCCATGGCCCTTGATGGTAGACGTTGCCAAGAAGCCTGTGCTCGGGGCACCTTAACTTCCGGGCTTCCGCGCCTTGCCCATCTCGTACGCTTCCGCCAGCCCAATCAGTCCGGAAGGACCGGCAGATCTGCCACCCTGCTCCAGGTATTCGATTGCGGCCTTCAGCCGGTCCGGGTCATCTTTGAACAGTCCCAAAGCGGGATTGCAGAGGTTGCAGAGAAGTCCACGAACTTCGTCGGTCCCGTGAATGTGATCCACCGCAAGGCGGCTCCGTCTCGGCTTCTCCTTACAGATTGCGCAGACACCTCCTTGCGCCTCGAGCATCGCCACGTATTCGTCTTCGGTC
>VBLV01000139.1:0-498 GCA_005879045.1 Methanobacteriota archaeon
GTTCACGGCCCCGGGCGGGAACCCCGCCTCTTTCGTGAGCCGCGCGATCTCCAGTGCGCTGAGCGGCGTGTACTCGGCCGGCTTCAGGATGACCGTGTTCCCCGCGGCCAAGGCGGGCGCAATGTTCCAGGCGACGAACATCAGCGGAAAGTTCCACGGGACGATTTGTGCGACGACGCCGAGCGGTTCCCGTAGGGTGTAGTTCAGCACGCCATGGAACGAGGACGGGATCACGTCCCCTTGGATTTTCGTCGTCATGCCGGCGAAGTACTCGAACCAATCCACGGTCCGAACGAGGTCGAAACGCCGGACATCGCGAATCGGATGGCCCGAATTCTTGGCCTCCAATCGCGCGATCGACTCCCCCTGGTCCTGGATGAGGCGCGCGAGCCGTAATAGGAATTTCCCTCGTTCTTTCGGGGTCAGGGCGCCCCATGGCCCGTCGAACGCGGATCGAGCCGCGGCGATCGCGTCCTCGACGTCGTCTTCGCGGGCCTC
>VBLV01000139.1:592-1061 GCA_005879045.1 Methanobacteriota archaeon
CTAACGCTCACAGGGAACCCGACGGTAAAGAGATTTCGTCCGGACTCTCGACCATGGAGCGGGTCCGGCACGCCTGTGAAAGGTTATATAATGTAGCCAGCGGTGCCCGACCGGGGGAGAGAGGATCCACGAGGGGTCAGATTCGAACGTCCGGTTTCTGATTGGTAGGAATGCGGCGACCAGTGCCGCGGCTGCGGGGTTCATCGCCACGATGATTGCGACGGTCACGGGTCTGTGGTTCCCCGGAGTCAAGCTTCCGCAGTTCGACTTCAATACTCTGAACGGGCGGCTCGCGCTGGGAGACCTGACTTTCCCCGTCTCGTCGACGACGTTCATCGTCGGAGGCATCATCCACATGATCGACGGGATCATCTGGGCGTTGATCTTCGGCCTGATCATCAGTCCCGTTCTGGGAGTGCTAATCAAGCCCCTCCGGCCCATGACTCCGACCGTGAACCTCGTCAAAGGG
>VBLV01000139.1:1140-4915 GCA_005879045.1 Methanobacteriota archaeon
TGGGACCGTTCCTCACTTGCTTCGGACCATACGGGGTTCAAGCCCTCTTCACGAACTTGTTCTGGCACATGATCTGGGGCGTGAACCTCGGCCTCCTATTCAATCCGATGCGATCGACTTCGCGGGTGAAGTGGTAAACCATGATGCGTGCTCTAGCGATCTACCTCGGCCTCCTTGTCCTTGGCATCATCTTGGCGGTCGCCGGGTGGGTGCTGACGCCGGGTGCAGCCTCATTCGCGTTCCCGGGCCCCATCAACGTGGCGGGGCAGTCGCTCATCGCCCTGGGCCTGACGTTCATCGTCGTCGCCATCGGACTGCTCCTCGCCGGCGCGGAAGAGCGGATGACGGCGGCTACGGAGTGACCGTTCGCCTGGGCGCTCGGCCGCCTCTCTGCCGGGTCACAGGTTTTCGGTCTTGATCCTGCGAGCGAGCCTAGCCGTCGTCGGCGGTTGGGAGGAAATGATCGAAGAGAAGAGGCGTCCCGCGACCGGGACGGAGCGGCCCGCGGACCGCATGGAGTGGTTCGTGTCCGCGTTCGAGGAACGCCGAGGCGAAATGCGCGGCCAATGCCTCGCCGGCCTCCAAGGCCTCGTCCAATCGGTGAATCGTGTCGGAAATCTCCCTCAACGCGAGTGCCTCTGCGCCGATCAACACCGAGGTCATGCGCAGATCGTAGCGCGCCTTCGCCTCTCGGAACCGCCGGACGAACTCCTCCGGGATCGGGCATAGCCCATCAGTCACGAACAAGAGATCGTTGCCCGTGTGATGTCCCGTCTCGATCGCCTCGAGGACGTGGGATAGCGGTTTCACGAAGTCCGTCCCACCTCCGAGGAAGTACGACGCCACGTCAAGGAGTTTCTCGAGCCGCGTCGACGAATCGTCCGACGGCCGCATCGAGACGATGCGGAGCGGATCCGCGGCGTCTCCGAACAGGACGACCTCGACCGGCCGGTCCTCGGCCAACGCGAGATGGGCCAGCGCCAGGGCCGACGCCTTGGCCCACACCTCCTTTTCGCCCGCCATGCTTCCTGAGTTGTCGATGCAGAGGTATACGGCGCGCGGTTCTTCCTCCCGGCGCCACAGCTCGTAAATTAGGAGGGAGTGGGTCACGACCTTCGAATAGAACAGGTCCTCCCGTTCTTCCATCGCGAAGCTGGACAACTCTCCCGCGAGCGCCCGGGCCACGTCCCCGCCTTGGATGAAGTCGACGACCTCCTGGCTTGCGCGCATCGCCGGAAGCGTCCGCTCCCGGAGCCCGAGCCGTCGGTAACGACCGAACAGCAACGCGATCATCCGAAGGCGAGGGTTTCGGATGACATCCCGCATCAGGCGCAGCTTGAGCTCGGAGGGCAAGCGGGTCTCCTGTCCGGGGCCGGCGGACCATGCCGCGACGAGCTCGGTGACGCTTTGCAAGTCTTCGCCGGCGTCTTTCAGGACCTCCCGAAGCCGCTGGGTCGTCACGCCTTTGGCCGTCTCGGCCGACGGACCCTCCGGCGCTTGCGCCCCGGTCGGTTCGTTCGGCGTTTGCGGTCTGCGGGCAATCTCGTCGAGGAGCGCGTCGAGGACAAGCTCCGTCGCCAACGCGGTTTCCGCGGGTTTCAGTCGCGTGAAGGCGCGCAGTTTCCCGTGCTCGCGGAGGTCGAGGGCACGGCCCAAGAGATCCCGATTCCCTTGCGCCTCCGGCGCGACTTCTGAGGGGGGCCGGAGCTTGACGAAGTACTTGTACAACGAACAGAACAAGTCGAAGGCAAGTTCGTTCGCGAGCGGCAGGTCGCTCTCGTTCAACAGGAGACGGAGCCCAGTCGCTCTGGGGAGGATCTCCGCGAACGCTTCTTTGTCGAACGGGTCGTGGACGATCGCGCTCCTCGAGATGGCCGGTCCGGGTAGGCCGAAGACCGCCATGGGACCGCCTATTCGCTCACCAGGTATTGGCGCTTCACCTGGGCCTCGTAGCGGTCGGTCTCCCCCAAGAAGAAGACGAGCTGGGATTCGTCCGCCTCTCGGCGGCGCAGCCGTTCGCGGAATCCTTGGAGCTCGGCTTTCGCGGTCCGAAGCTTACTCAAGAACTCGACCGCGGCCATCGTCCGATCCCGTTGATCATCGAGGCCCTGGAGGTTCGTAAGGGCGACCTGGAGCGCGTCCATGATCTCCCGAGCTCGCTTGTCATGCGGGTTCGCGACATCCAGGACCAGGCCGCGGACCATCGGCTCGGACGCGGGGTCGTCCCAGAGGACGTTCGCGAGCACGGCCAGGTCGTCCTCGACCGCGTACGTGCGGCCCTGGAGCCACGCCTTCGCGCGGATGATCGAGAGGCTCTCCTTGTAGCGGCGATCGGACAGGGTGAGCCCTTCGCCCTCGAGGTTGCGGCGGATCTTCGCAATCGATTCGAGGAGCGGGCGATCGAACTCCACGGCGGCCACGGCTTCACGAGCGGCATGAATCTCGTCCAACGTGATCCGCGTGGTCAGGACGGGAGGACGCGTGTCAGCCATCATCTCGAGCAAGTGGCCGTCCTCGGCGATGTACTCGACCCGGTAGCGGAGGAGGAACCGGTCGTAGAGGGCGGACAACGCCTCCTCCTGGGGAAGCTCGGCGGAGGCTCCCATCATCGTCTCCAGCGGACATTGGATGACCTCGCCGTCGTTGTAGAACAACCGTTCGTTGATGATCGCGAGCAGACTGTTGAGGATCGAGCTGTTCGCCTTCCACAACTCGTCCAGGAAGGCAAAGTGGGCCTCGGGCAGATAGCCTCGCGTGATGCGCGAGAATCGGTCCTGCTTCAGGGCCGAGATCGACACGGGGCCGAACAATTCGTCGGGCAGGGTGAAGCGCGTCAAGAGGCGCTCAAAGTAATGAGCGCCTTGGATGGACCCCGCCAGCATCCGGATCATCATGCTCTTCGCGGCCCCTTTCGGCCCGACGAGGAGGATGTGCTGGCGGGACAGGACAGCGAGGATCAAGCCTTCGATTTCCTCACGCCGCTCGAAGAGACGGCCTTCCATCTCCGTCTGGAGGGACTGGAATCGCGAGGGTTGGACCATACGTGGGAACGCTTAGCACCCGAGGTGCTCAAATCCCTTTCGACGGCGCTTCCCCGGATACGGGGCCGGCAGGATCGCGATTCACATCTGCGCGTGGGTGGCGAGAAACGAAACGAGTTCTGTCTGGCTCCCTTCACGATCCAAACGGTTCAGGATTTCGAAGTAACGCGTCCGGTCATGGTGTCGGAGGAAAATCAACCGAAGGAGGAGGTCGCGTTCGACTTGGAACTCCCGGTGCTTTCGCGGGTCCTCGATTACAAAGTCGGTGTGTCCGGTGGCCTGGTAGCTCATCAGGCAGCTCTCGACCGCCATGAGGAGACTCGGTTCCCGACCGATCGTTTGCGGGACCTTGCCTTGGTCCGGGATATGGAAGTAAATCTCGTACCGATTGACGAGGGGGCTGGGCATGGACCCGGACCGGAAACGGTCTGCACGAAGGTCTACTTGAGCCCGAACTCCTCCAACGGCGCGGTCGGAGTCTTGCCCAGGCGAATGAGCTCGGGTAGCTGCGGGTTCCCGTTCTCCCACACGAGGAGCATGGACCTCTCCGGGGCCCACAGGTTGTGGGAGATGTCCGCGGGCATCGCGGTGCAGTCCCCGGGCTTCATATGGAGGTACGCCAGCAGGATGCCCGTGTCTCGGTCGCGGACTTCCATCGAGATCTGTCCATTCAGCAAGAGGAACCACTCGACCCGATCGTTGCCATGTGTGATCGGCAGGATGTATTCCTCCGT
>VBLV01000148.1 GCA_005879045.1 Methanobacteriota archaeon
GCCAGAACCTGGAGTACGTTCACCTGAAGGACGCGATGAAGGAGGCGATCCAGCTCGCGCGCCTGGGAAACCAGTATTTCGACCAGAAGGCGCCGTGGGAACTCATCAAGAAGGATCGCGTGGCCTGCGGGACCGTGCTCCACGTCGCGGTGCGGGTCAGCCGATCCCTCGCCATCATCATGGCGCCGTTCCTCCCCTTCAGCTCCTCCCGTCTCTGGCGGGCGCTGGGATACGACACGGACGTCCACGCGCAAACGTGGGACGAGGCCCTCGAGGACGTGCCCACCGGCCAAGCGCTGCGCGTCGGCAAGCCGTTGTTCACCAAGATCGATCTCAGCGACACGAAGGAGACGCCCGCGGACCGCTTCGATCTCCGAGTCGCCCAAATCGCGGATGTTCAGGAGCATCCGAACGCCGACAACCTCTACATCCTCGAGGTGGACATCGGGGGGGAGAGACGGCAAATCGTCGCCGGCATCCGAAAGAATTACTCCAAAGACCAGCTTCGCGGTCGGAAAATCGTCGTCCTCGTGAACTTGGAACCGGCCAAGCTCCGCGGAATCGAAAGCCGGGGAATGCTCCTGGCGGCGGAGGACAACGCAGACGTCGGCCTCGTGCGACCGCCGGACGCCGCACCGGTGGGATCGCAGGTCCTCGGGGCGAGAGGAGCGCCGGTCCTGCCCTTCTCCGAATTTCAGAAGTACAAGCTCCAGGTCGGCCCCGATGGAACGATCCTCTTCCTCGGTCGCGATGGGGAAACCCGGATCCGCCTCGCGGTGGACGGCACGCCGCTCAAAGTCGACAAGGGCATGAAGGAAGGCACGTGGGTCCACTAGGCAATCAGTAAACGCCCGCGACGACCGCCGTCGCAATCGCTTGGGCTCGGAGGCCGAATCCCAACGCGAGCTCCCGTTCAATGTCCTGGAGCTCCGGGTCCATCATCTCGAACCGGACGCCGCCCCAGGTGATCTTGCCGACGGCCACCGGTTCGCCGCCACGGAAGAGGGTCACTCGATTGCCAAGCATCGAGCCGACGCGGTAGACACGCCCCCGCCACGGGAACATCGTGTTGCGCCATCGGAATCGAATCTCCAAAGAGCCGGACGGGGACTGAATCGTGAGTCGGTCCCGCCAGCCATCGTATTGGACGCGCCCGAGTCCACCGCGAGCCGCGGCGACGAGGCGCCACCCATGCCGACCCCGATGCACCGCGATTTCCCGGCCGCCGACGAGCACTCGGTCTCGCAGGATGCCGAGCTTTGACTCGACGATCACCGTCTTGACATCGAGGCCCGGCCGCATAAGCGCTTGCGGGGAATCCCCGCGCGGAAGCCTTTAAGCGAAGGGTCCACCGTGCGGCCCCCTTCATGCTCCTCGATCTACACAATCACACCCGGTACTCCCCCGATTCCCGCGTCGACCCTGCGGCGCTCGTGGGAGTCGCCCGAAAGACTCGTCTTGCGGGGGTCGCCATCACGGATCACAACTCCGTGGGCGGAATCGAGATCGCAGAGGCCGCGGCAGACCCCGACTTCCTCGTCATCCCGGCGATTGAGGTCTCGACGAGATCCGGCCATGTCCTCGGGTACGGAATTCGCGAAGTCATCCCTCGGGACCTCTCGGTATCCGAGACCGCGGAACGAATCGTCGCACTGGGCGGCGTCCCAGTCGCGGCCCACCCGTTCCGGTTCTGGTCCGGGCTCGGCCCCGTCGCGGTTGCGGAGACCACGTTTCCGGCATACGAGACATGCAACGGCCGGACGCTACGGCGGGGGAACCTCCGCGCCCGCGCGTTGGCCCGGGAGCGGAAGCTCGGCGAGACGGGAGGCAGCGATAGCCATTTTCTCGACGAGGTCGCGAAGGCCGTGACCGTGGTCGACGCCGGCGCATTGCGCCTGGACGACGTACTTCAGCTCCTGTCCCAGGGCCGGACCTTGGCGCAGGGGAGGAATCGCGGCTCCGCGGCAACGGTCCGATACGTGTCGAAGGCCGTGGGCGAGTGGATCCTCCGCGGGATGCGAAGGATCTAGGTCACAGGTGTTCCTCGATCCGCGGGATATACTTCTCGACCGCGTTCTTCGTCTTCTGCGGATCCGCGGATGGCGGGAGGCGCATGACGAGCAGGGCCTTGCGGCCCGCGTGGACGATGAGGTACTTGTTCGACTTGGAATGGATCACGACGGACTCGAGCGAATCCTTCGCTTCATCGGTGATGGTCATCGCGGAGCCGACGAGGACCGCGAACATCGACCCGAACGTGTCGACGTGGACGCCGCGGGGAAAGCTGCCCCCGAGGTACGTTCCCGCCCGGGAAACGAGCATCGCCTCCTGCACGCCCTCGTTCTGCTCGATTTCGTGGAGAAGGGACTCGAGGGCGGTCGTGTCGACCATGGCGTGGGCTCCGGGCCGGCCGACATGGAACGGGCGCGGGATTAAACCTTTCCGGCTTGAGTCTCAAGGGGAAAATCGTCAGAGCCCTCGGAGCAGCTCGTGCATCGCGAGGGCCACGTCGACGGCCTCCGCGCCCTTGTCGACGCGGGCCATCGCCTGTTCGTCCGTCATGCCCGGACCCGTGATGCCGAGGCCGACCGGCTTGTGGGTCGCCCGCTCGATGTCCAGGAGCGCCTTCGGCACCGCGGCCATGAGCGCCTCGTCGTGGAGCGTCTCCCCCTTGATCACCGCGCCGATTGCGACGGCGGCATCGACATCCGCGCGCTCCAAGAGCCGCTGGACCGCGAGGGGGATCTCGAATACGCCCGGCACGCGGACGACGGACGTCACGCGGATGTCGCGTTCGTCCGCCCGCGCAAGGGCTTTCTTCACCATGAGGTCGGTGACCTCGCGGTTGAACTCCGCGGCGACGATCGCGAGCCTCACGTCCGCGTCACCTTGAGCGGCCCTGCGTCGGCGAATCCCTCCCGCTGACCGGTCCCCGCGCGCGCCCGAATCGCGGCCGGCCGGAACAGAAGATCGTACGCATTCGCCGCGTGTTCGCGCGTCCGTCGGTCGAACAGGCCGGCCAGCGCGGCCTCGTCCGTGGCTTCTTCCTCGTGTACCATGACGCCGAGGATGTGCCTGCCGATCTGGGCCTGCACCGCTTGGAGACCGAAGTCCGCCGCGAGGGCGCAGTCCTTATCCACGGGCTGCCGTCCGACCATCCCGAGCGCCATCACGAGATCGCACCCTCGGTCGAACAGGATGCGCGCGCCGGCGGCGAGATCCTTGATGCCGGGAACCGTGTACCGTTCGATCGTGAAGCCCTCCCCCTGCTTCCGGAGTTCGTCAATCGCGGCGGAAGCCATGTCGTACCGCGAAAAGGACGTGTCGACGATCCCGATCCGCTTCAGGCGTTTCGCTTTCGACGACGGGTGGGCGAGTCCGCGGCGTGACGCGCGTCCGCGCGTTCGACCTTGTCGAGTCGTTCTTGGAGTGCGAGCCATTCCGCGACCTTCCTCACGATTTTTCGGGTGCCGACGAGGTCCC
>VBLV01000149.1:0-2795 GCA_005879045.1 Methanobacteriota archaeon
AATGACGAGTGCCATACCAATGAGCAGCGTCGCTGTGCTGAAGTAGATCGCACGGACGACGTCGGCATTGACGGAGGGAGCTTGGAAGATTCCACCCAACACCCCGACCCCCAGGGCAAGGATTACGAGGAGGCCGCTTGCGCGCCTTTTCTGCTCGCTTGGTTCCACAGGAATCCCGCGGCTCCAACGCGTTCGCACCTCATGAAAACTTCCGAAGGACTAGTTTCTTATAGCGTGTACCGATGAATGGACTGGCGAACCCATGCCTTCGTACAGCTACGACGTCGTCGTGGTCGGTGCTGGCCCTTCAGGGTCGATGACGGCACGCTACGCCGCGGCCGGCGGCTGTAGGACCCTGCTGATCGAGAAGAGGCAGGAAATTGGCTCTCCCGTACGGTGCGGCGAGGGCCTGGCGCGGCACTTTGTCGAAGACACGAAATTGCCGTTCGACCGCAAATGGGTCGGCCGCGAGGTCAAAGGGGCGAAGATCTTCTCGCCGAATGGCACGGAGCTCACGATCGAAGAGGCTCACGCCGGCAACGAGGTGGGAATCGTCCTCGAGCGAGATGCCTTCGACAAAGCCGTGGCCAAGGAAGCCGCGAAGGAGGGCGCTGACATCTGGCTCAAGGCCACCGCGACGGCGGTCATCAAAGACGACGGCTGGGTCCGCGGGATCCGCGCAAAGCGCCTCGAGGAGGAAATGAACATCGAGGCGAAATGCGTTGTCGCCGCCGACGGCTACGAGAGCCAGGTCGGCCGCTGGGCTGGGTTCAAGACCCTCCTGAAGGCCGGAGACATCACGGGGACGCTACAGTATCGACTTACGAACATTTCCGAGGGCCACGATTTCCCAGACTATTGCGAATTCTGGCTCGGCACGTGCGCCCCCGCGGGGTACATCTGGGTCTTCCCGAAGGATGAGTCCACCGCGAACGTCGGCATCGGCATCTCCTTGGATCGCCTCAAGAATCGCGTCGACATCAAAGGCTACTTGGACCGCTGGATCGAACAGGATCCGCGGATGGCTCACGCACAGCCGCTCGACATGGTCACAGGAGGCGTTTCGACCGCGCCGCCGATCAAGAAGTCCGTCGGCAATGGCATGGCCCTAGTCGGCGACGCCGCCAGGATGATCGACCCGATTACCGGCGGCGGAATCGGCAACGGCATGCTGGCTGGCATGATGCTCGGGAAGGTCCTCTCCAAGTGCAATCAGAGCGGGGACTTCGGCGAGGCCGCCCTCATGGAGTACGAGCGAGGCTGGCGCGCGAAGCTCGAGGAGAATCTGTACCGCAACTGGCTCGCAAAGAACAAGCTCGTGACCCTGTCCGATCGCGAATTCGACGACATCATCCAGGTCCTCGCCCAGGTGGGCGTCACGAAGCTCAGCGTCCGCGCGATCCTCAAGGTCCTGAAAGAAACGCGCCCCGAGCTCGTCGCGAAGTTCGCAGAGTTCATCTGAGGCGTCCGGAGCACGGGAGAAGTCACTTCGACTTCCACGAGAGGCCGCGCGCCCCGACGACGAAGAACACGACCGCGAATCCCAGCGTGATGAGCAGGTACGTGAGCGCCGTCCCGTCGTTCCCGAAGACCATCGTCGCTCGCAAGCCTTCGTTGATGTACGTGAGCGGCAGACCGCGGGCCAGCGTCCGAAGGAACGGCGGCATCGCGTCGATCGGGAAAAAAGAGCCCGCCAGGAACATCATGGGAAATCCGATCGCATTCGCCAGGGCCTCCCCCGTCCCCGGGTCCCGCACGAAAATCCCGAGGACCATCCCGAGCGAGGTGAACTCGAAGGTGCCCGCGATAATCAAGAGGACGGCGAGCGGGGTCAGCGTGGCCTGCATGCCAAACACGACGACTCCGACGAGCATCATGATCGCCACGGAGACGAACAGCAAGAGGACGTAGAAAACCACCTTCGCGGCGAGCCACTCCGCCTTGCTCAGTTTCGTCGTCGCGAGGAGCTTGAAGAATCGCCGCGTCCGGTACTCCGCGCAGATCGACGTCATCCCGAACATCGGCGTCGTGAGGACCGTGAAGCCGATGATCCCGGGCAGGAAGAAATCGATGTAGCCGAATTGGCGGACCGTGAACTGAGATTCGTCGACGGATACCACTTCGGTAGCGTTCGCGACCTTCAGATTGAACGCCGTCGCGACCGCGGCCACCGCCGAATACACGATGCCGAACGAGGATTGGGTCCGATCCCCCGCGAGGGTCACGTTCACCTTGGCACTCGCGTTTCCCATCTCGGCCTGGATGAGCGTCGCCTGGAAGCCGGCGGGAATCTCGAGGGCGACGTTGATCGAGTGCGCTCGCATGTAGTCCTGGAAATTCGCGTTCGTCGGGATCGCCTGGTACGTGATCAATGTCGTGTTGTTCAACGCTTGAACGAAGCCACGGGATGCAGGGGTGGAATCCAAATCTTGCACGGCGAGCGGCACCCTCGGGGTTCCGGACGAACTGAAGATCGAGCCGAACAGGAGAATGAGGATGACGGGGAAGGCGAGGGCGAAGAACGTCCCGACGCGTGAGCGAAGATATTGTCGACCGAATGCCGTGACGTCCGCGAGGATCCGTTTCATGCGGCGAGCACCCCCTCTTCCATCCGGGCGCCGACAAGCTTGAGGAACACATCCTCGAGCGTCGAACGCTTCGTGTAGATTTCCGTCAACGGCATGTCGATCGAAGCGAGCTTCGCGAGCATCGGGCGGACCTGATTCGCCACTGACACGTGCACCAGGACATCGGAGCCATGGAGTTCCGCCGCGATCCCGCGCGCGACGAGCGCA
>VBLV01000149.1:2906-3353 GCA_005879045.1 Methanobacteriota archaeon
CTCCGCCTCGTCGAGGTAATGCGTCGTGAGGAGGATCGTCCTCCCTTTTCGTTTGAGCTCTCCGATCAGCGTCCACAGCTCCCGCCTCGCTCCCGGGTCCAGTCCGGTGGTCGGTTCGTCGAGGAACAGGAGTTCCGGCTCGCCGACGAGCGCCATCGCGATCCCCAGGCGCCGCTTCTCGCCCCCCGATAGGTTCAGTGCGACGGCATCTGCCCGATTCGTGAGGCCGACGGTGTCAATGAGCCCGGCGACCTCGTGTTCCGAAAGAGGATGGTCAAAAAGCCGCGCCCAATACGTGACCGCCTCTCGCGGGCGCAGTCGATCAAACGGTTCGAAGTCTTGAGGCACCACCCCGACCCGCTCCCGGATCCGACGGTATCCGGACGGGACCTCCACGCCGAGGACGCGGGCCTCGCCCTCGGTCGGGTCGCGCAGCCCCTCGAGGAT
>VBLV01000150.1:0-3471 GCA_005879045.1 Methanobacteriota archaeon
GGTCGATGTGCGCGTTGAAGAAGAACGAGATCTGCGGGGCGATCGCGTCGACGTCGAGGCCCCGGGACACGGCGGCTTCCAGGTACGCGATCGCGTTGGCGAGGGTGAACCCAATCTCCTGAGCCGCGGTCGAACCCGCCTCGCGGATGTGGTAGCCGCTCACGCTGATCGCGTTCCACCGGGGCACCTCCCGGGAACAGAACTCGATCACGTCGAGCGCGAGGCGCATCGAGGGCGCGGGCGGATAGATGTACGTGGACCGGGCGACGTACTCCTTCAGGATGTCGTTCTGGACGGTCCCCCGAAGCGACGGGCGGGCGATGCCCCGCGCCTCGCCGGTGGCCACGTACAGGGCGAGCAGGATTGCCGCCGTGGCGTTGATCGTCATGCTCGTGCTCACCCGATCCAGGGGCAGGCCGTCGAGGAGCGTGTGCATATCCTCGAGGGTGGAGATCGCGACGCCGACGCGCCCCACTTCACCCCGGACCATTGGCGCGTCGCTGTCGTACCCCATCTGGGTCGGCAGGTCGAACGCGACGCTGAGGCCCTCGTTTCCCTGGGCGAAGAGGTACTTGAACCGGCGGTTCGTCTCTTTCGCGGTGCCGAAACCGGCGTACTGGCGCATCGTCCACATGCGACCGCGGTACATCGTCGCCCGGATTCCGCGTGTGAAGGGCCGCTCCCCGGGGAAGCCGAGCTTCGCGAGATATTCTCGGGCGTCCGATGGTTTTGTCTCTGCAACGACAGCCAGCGGGAGTCCACTCACGGTCCGGCCCGTGGTGACGGCCTTCTCATGGTCCGAAATCTTGGACGCACGAGGTTTCGTCCTGGCGCCACGCTTCCTCGTCCCCATCGCGGAGACGGAGCGCGGCCCGGTGATAAAGGGTTACCGCGAGGACTCGGGGAACACAATGCCTATTTGGGGATCCGGCCGATTCGCAAAGACGCCGGCCCAAGCGGTGGAGGCGGGCGATGGCCCTCGTTCGCTATGCGTTGACCGAAGTTCTTCGCGGACGGCACCGGACCGCCGCGGCCGTCATCGGCGTCGCGCTCGCGATCTCGTTCTTGGCGGGCACCTCGATTGCGATCGACTCATCGCTCCGTGCCGCCCTCGATTCGTACCTGTCCCGACTGCAAGCCGATTTCGTGGTGTCGGCGCACACGGCCCGTCCGATGGACCTCGCGGATAATCTCACGGCGGTCCGCGGGGTGGCCTCCGTGGCCGTTCTTCGGACGTTCCTCCTGGATTCGATCGAGGCGTCAGGAGCGCCACCGTTCGTAGGGAGCCTGCGATCTGGACCACCGGTTGCGATCGCGGCGGACCCGGCGCGCCTCCCTCGAAGCATCGCGAACTGGCAGCTCGCGGGCACGATGGGGCTCGCCCTCGGGAGTGCGGTCGTGTCCCAGGACGTCGCCTCGAGCCTCGTCCTGGAGCGGGGGAGCACGGTAGAACTCCAAAGTTCCGCCTACAACGCAAGCTCGGGGCGCGAGATCCGATTCACGAACCTGACCGTCGAGGGGATCCTCTCCCCTCCTGCCGGCTGGGAGCCGCCGACGTTCACGTTCGGCTTGGCGACAACGTCGTTCGTCCTCGTGCCGTTGAGAGACTCGGCTTGGCTGGAAGCCCAGCTCGCGGGTCGGACCACAGACTTCGTGACGGTCGAAGTGTACATTGACCGCGCGTCTCTGAACCCGTACGACATCGAAGCATCCCGTCGATACATCGCGCGCCTCGAGCGCGACCTCCAACAGGCGGCGGCACCGTACGGCGGAAACGTGTTTGGGTCCGTGCCGCTGATCCTCGACAACGTCGCGCTCGCGCAGGGAATCCTCCGCGGCCTGTTCCTGGCGTTCGCCGGCCCAATCATCGTCCTGGGTCTTTACGTCGGCGCGATCGGCGTGGACCTTGCCCATTCCGAACGACGCCGGCACCTCGCAATCCTCAAGACTCGGGGCGCGAGTCCTCGACAGATCGTCCGGCTGCTCTTGCTGGAAGCCCTCGTCGGCGGCGTCCTCGCGGCGGGCCTCGGCCTCCTCGTCGGCGCGGGAATCAGCCGGGTCCTCGTCGGGTCCATCTCCACGCTCTTCGATTGGGACGTCGGCGCGGGCGAAATCGCGATCTCCTGGACGACGGTCTTGCTGACGGTCCTCTTTGCGACGGCCTTCATGTTCCTCGTCAGCTATCGGTCGGCGAAGCGGACCGCACGGTCTCCGGTCGTCGAGACCCTGCGGTTCCACGTCCCCGGCGAAACGAGGGTCGCGTACCGACCCACGACGGACCTGATCTTTCTCGCGGTCGGCGTGGGCAGCGTCGTCCTGTATCTCGCGCGCCGTGTGGGCGGAGGACTGTTCGCGTTCTTCGTGGACCCCCTTCCCTTCGTGCTCCTCCCGTTTGCGCCCTTCCTGATCGCCGTAGGGTTCACTCGGCTGTCGACCCGCGCCTCTCCGAAGGCGTACGAGTGGGCGTCCCGAATCACGAAGCCGTTCCTCAAATCCCTTCATTACCTCGTCGCGCGGAATCTCGGACGGAACCCCCGGAGGGCCTCGAGCATCGCTGTCATCCTCGCCCTCGGCCTCGCCTTCGGCATCATGAGCTTGTCCACGCTCCAGGGCGACATCGGATGGGAGAATCTCAAGGTGCGGGCGACCCTCGGGGCGGACCTGTCCGTCGTCCCACCGGCCGGGGATGGGGGCTTCATGGGAAACCTCTCCGCCCTGAGGGCGGTCACGGGCACAACCGTGGTGCGGACCCTGGCGGCCGCGGTTCCGTATTCCTTCCGGGCCGAGGCGTTCGCGTTAGATCCCGGGAGTTACTTCGAGGTCACGAGGCCCGAGCCCTGGTTCTTCGTCGACAGCGCGGGGGCCGAAACCGCGCGCGAGATCCTCTCGACCCGCGGACAGGTTCTCGCGTCGCAAACCTACCTCGATGACGCTGCGCTCCAGGTCGGAGATCCGCTCCGGCTGTCGTACTCCGTGTACAACGAGACCTCCCAGCAAACCGAATCGCGGCCCGTGAACGTGACGATCGGCGGGGCCGTGCGAGGACTTCCGGGGACCGGTCCGGCCGACTATCTCCCGGCCGCCCTCTATGGGAGCGCGGGGACATTCGGTCTGGGGGCTTCCGAGGTCTCCGGAACCACGAAGGTCCTCGTCAATCTCGCGGAGGCGAGCGACTGGCGGTCGGCCAAGCAGGCGATCCTCGATCTTGGGGCGACCGAGGTGACCGCGTACGAAGAGGCGCGGGCCGTCGCCCTGAGCAATCCCGGTGCCCGGGCGTTCCTCGGATTCATGAGCTTGCAGAGCGTCTTCTTGATCGTCGTTGTCGTCGCAGGCCTCGTCCTGGTCACGTTCTCCGCGTCCCTGGAGCGCGTCGTGGAGTTCGCCGGGATCACGGCGCGCGGCGCGAGCGGCTGGCAGACCGCCGCGATTCTCCTGGGGGAGGCTCTGTCCATCGTCGTCATCGGTGGATCC
>VBLV01000150.1:3554-5019 GCA_005879045.1 Methanobacteriota archaeon
GGGGAGGCCTACGCCCCCTTCATCCCCTTCCCGTTCGTCGTGCCTCCAGAGGCGGTCCTCTTTGGCGCCGGTGCGGCCGGTGCGCTGCTCCTCGCCGCCCTACTCGTTTCGTGGAGAGTCGCCCGAATGGACGTCGCCCGAGTCTTGAAGCTGCGGTCCGGATAGTCGAGTGCCGACGACTCTTGTCAACTGGGAAAGTCCTCCGCCAGAGCCTGCGCATTCACCAAGCTGGACATCGCGGGTTGCAGGCTGGACGCGGTTCCATCGGCATGGGTCGGGTCCACCTCCAAGGGTGTCGAATTCGACCGTGGACAAACGAGCGTGAAACGTCAAATTGATGGGATGAATGGCCGTCTCTCCCTACGGGAGGGATTTCGCGCAACGCCACCGCCGGCGCGTCATGCTTGCGATAGTTGCGATAGCGGCGCTCCTGCTGGCGGGGACGACGTTCATCCCGTTCCCGTCCACGGACCCGTCGCCCCGTGCCAACGATGCGGTCCTGACGTCGGAGGGCGGCCTGTGCGCGGGAAAATCCTTGCTCCTCGAACGACGATTCAGTTTGAAGGAGGGAATCGTCACCCGGACCGGGACGGGGAACGATCACTCTTGGACTCCCGCCTTCGTGTATCTCGAGGTCGGTGGCCGCTTCGAGGGACGTTGCAATGCGTGGGGAGACCATCTCGGGCTCCGTCACCTCGCCGTCCTCCTCCGGGTCCACGACGAGGCGAGCCCGTTCCGAGCGGACGACACCTGGCTGAACGGGAATATCGATACCTTCGCAATCCGAGGTCAGGTCGCGGACTACTCGCGGGACGCACCGAACCTCGTCGAATCGGATGGCGGAAAGCTCCTCGCGTCATTCGAGATGGAATGGACGCCGTCTCGGGCGAACTCCGTCAACATCTCGTTCATGGGCATCGTCCTGGATCTCCTCGCGGAACGGCACGTGGGGGATCCCCTTCGGGTCACGGCCGTCCTCGTGATGACGGTTGGCGAGACGCTCTGTGCCGGCGCATGCTGGTCTCCGTTCGCTTCGAAAGCAGCAAGCGAGGTCCTCGTCTTGGAGACGGTGGTGCGCGGCGAACCCATCTGACGTCGCCAAGAGAGCTCAGTATGTCGTCCAAGAAAGGCCGCGCTCAGGCAGCTGGATCCCCTGTCCTCGCACGACCTCTCCGACCACCTTCGCGGAGAAGTCGGGTCGAACCGCGCGGATGATGTCCTTCGCCTCCTCCGGTGGAGCCACGATGGCGAAGCCCATCCCCATGTTGAATGTCGAATACATCTCCGAGTCGTCCACGGCCCCTAGGCTCTGCAGGGCCGTGAAGACCCCTTGAGATGGGAGAGGCTCCGTAATCCGGAACTGGACGTTCGCTTTGAGTCGGATCAGATTTCGAAGGCCGCCCCCGGTGATGTGGGCCATGCCATGGACGTTCGCCCGACGCAGGGCGCGCAAGACCGGACGAAC
>VBLV01000151.1 GCA_005879045.1 Methanobacteriota archaeon
TTGTAGGATTTCGTCTCCTTCATCATGGCCATGAGCGTGCCGAGCTCGATTCCGTGGGGATGCGGAGGAATTTCCTTCGTCTTCGGAGGGAGATCCTCCGTGGCCCTTTCGAAGACGATCTCTTCGCCTTCGGGCGGCCGATACGTAATGCGCGCATGCGGATTCACGATCGCCGTGGCCTTGAGGTATTCCGGGATCGACTGCTTTCCCGCGTTGTAGCGGCCCTTCAGAGGGATTTCGACCCGCGTGCCATGGGCCCGCTCCCAGACCACGAAGTCTTCTTCGACCACGTTCGGCCGGTTCTTCTTCGTATCCAGGATGAGTTCGATTTCATAGGCGACGTCCTGCTCGGCGACCTTGGATCGGATCTTCGTTGGCTTGCCGGTCGTAATCTGACCGTACATCACCGCACCGGAAATCCCAAGACCTTGCTGTCCGCGTCGCTGAGCGCGGCTGAAAAATCGTGATCCGTATAGCAAACGTCCGAAGACGTTCGCCACTTCCTTCTTGACGATGCCCGGTCCATTGTCTTCGACGACCACGACGAATTCTTCCTTGTCGATCTTCTTGACCTCGACGAGGATGTCCGGGAGGATGTCCGCATCGGCCCCCGCATCGAGGGAATTGTCCACACCCTCTTTGACCGCGGTGAGGAGGGCTTTCGTCGCGGAGTCGTAGCCGAGGATCTGCTTGTTCCGCTCGAAGAACTCGGAGATGCTGATCTCGCGTTGCTTCTTCGCGAGTTCCTCCGCGATCGAGATCGATGGCATGCCATCACAAGGGACGGTCGAAGACAACGGTGGGCGTTCCCATCCCTGGGCCCCGCGTATTTGAGCGCGCCCATTTAAGACTTCGCAGCCTGTTTCGCAATGTAGTTTCTATGGAGGGAAGGGGTTATTACGGGCGCGCGTGGAGGTGGGTGAAAGTGTCCGCTTCGGGCCGGTTCACTCCTCGAAAACGGCTCCGCACTTCGGGCACTTCTTGGCGCTCTCGTCGACGTCCGCGCCGCAGTTCGTGCACGTGAAGGCCGTGGCCTTGGAGGCTTTCTCGCTCTTCGTCGGTGTGGCCACGTCCACCTTGGGCTTCGGCGTTTCCTTCGGGATCTGCGGCTCGGAGCCGAGCATCTTGGTGCGCGTCGCCCGCGCGCGGACCGTGTACCACCACATGAACAGGATGACGTAGTAGAACGTGAACGGCAGGATCATCGAGAACGCGGTGAAGTAGACGAACAGGCCGTAGAAGTTCGCGGTGGGCGCGGTCAGCGGGCCGAAGTCGAGGTTCGTGAGCGTCCAGTTCGTGTCCTTGTCCCATACGGAGAATCCGTATCCGTAGATCTGGCTGGAGAGGTTGAGGTTGGTCAACTCGTACCAGGTGCCGTTATGGGTGTTGGTGGAGCTGTTCGCCCCCGGGCTGAAGGTCATCGGGAAGTCGGACGTGGCGTATGACGCGAGGCCCGAAATCGTCGTGAGATTCATGAACACGGCAAAGTCGGTCGGGGTCGCATTGGCCTGGGTCTTCAGCTTCACTCGGAAGGTGAACGGTTGCGTCGGATCGGCTCGGTACGGGATGACCGTCCCGTTCGCCAGGGCCATCGTCGGACTCATGAAGGGGCCCGGGGTGCTGGCGAGGGGAACCGCGTCGGCTTGAGAGAGGAGGAGATTGGTCGATAGCGCTCCGCCGATGAGGATCGCGATGACGATGACAGGCAGCGCGTTGAGCGCGAAGCGTCTCACCGACCGTTCGCCGAGGTAGTACGGCACGAGGAAGACCGCGAGGGGCACGAGGATGATGACCAGACAGCCGAGTCCGCCGGCACTGAACGGGAGGAGATTCGGGACGATGAGCCCTAGGAGGACGAGGTAAGTGATCCGGAACCAGACGGTCTTGCGGAACCGCAAGAACAGCTTCCATACCTGCACCGAGAGCTTGTCATCGGGACTCACAGAACGATGCGATGCGGCCTTCTTGATAAATAGTTGTCCCCCTTTCTTGACCCGCCCGGCGAAGCGCGCGATCCTGCGGC
>VBLV01000152.1 GCA_005879045.1 Methanobacteriota archaeon
TGTCCCTCTTGTCGACCCACTTTCGCCGCCGGAGTTCCTGCATCGCGATGCTGACCTCCGGTTGACGCAGGCCCGTGGCCTTCTCGATCTCCACGGACGTCGTCTCGTCGCGCTTCGAAAGGAATACGAGGGTCTTCGCGATGTTCCTTGACAAGCCGGTCTCGATCAGCAGGTCCACCAGCGTCTCGTCCCTCCGACTGAGGCGGACCTCCCGGCTCGTTGGAATTCCCCGCCATTTATTAATTTAGCAATATATATTTGTTGCGATGCAACCGGTGACCTCTCGTCGTGGAACGGCAGGTCGTCATGTTCGGAGACGGCAATGGACCGATTCTCGCCGACCGCCGAGGCCGTTTCGACGAGATGGACACGGCGACCCAGGAACCCTCAAATAGCAGTTCTCCTCTGTATCGATGCTCGGTCGCCCCTCCATGAAGATGCCCCAGCGTATCCGCGGTTACTGTCCGTTCTGCAACAAGCATGTCGAGCTCGAGGTCGAGCGGGTGAAGAACCGCCCGCGGTCCGAGCTACGCGCGGGCCAGCGGCGGTTCCGGCGGGTCACGGCCGGGTACGGTGGCTTCCCCCGCCCGAAGCCCGAGGGTCGCGAGAAGCCGACGAAAAAGATCCATCTCCGCTTCCGTTGCCGCGAGTGCAAGAAGGCCCACCAGCGGCCCGGCATCCGCGCGAAGAAGTTCGAGCTCGTGGAGGTGCACAAGTGATCCCGAAGCCCACGAGCCGGTTCCTCCGGGTCAAGTGCGAGGATTGCGGCAACGAGCAGATCGTCTTCGACCGCGCCGCCAGCACGGTGTTGTGCCAAGTCTGCGGCGCCACGGTCGCGAAGCCGACGGGCGGGAAGGCCGCGGTCCGAGGCGAGATCCTGGGGGTCCTCGAGTAATGGCCGAGGCGAAGACGGCCCGCCAGGCGTACGAGTGGCCCGACGAGGGCGAGCTCGTCGTCTGCACCGTGACGAACGTGAAGAATTTCGGGGCCTTCGTCACCCTGGACGAGTACGAGAACAAGGAAGGCTTCATCCACATCGCGGAGGTCAGCTCGGGCTGGATCAAGTACATCCGGGACTACGTTCGCGAAGGGCAGAAGGTCGTCTGCAAGGTCCTCAAGGTCGACCCGGACAAAGGCCACATCGACCTCTCGCTGAAGGCGGTCAACGAGCACCAGCGCCGCGAGAAGATCCAGGAATGGAAGAACGAGCAGAAGGCGGAGAACCTCCTCGGCATCGTCGCGACGCGCCTCGGCAAGACGGTTGAACAGTGCTGGGAGGAGTTCGGTTACGCCCTCCTCGACTCGTTCGGCTCGCTGTACCGCGCGTTCGAGGAGAGCGTGATGGACGAGCACGCCCTCGAGGACGAAGGCTTCAAAGGAGCGTGGGTCAAGACGTTCGTCGAGGTCGCGCGGGAGAACATCGTACCACCGCACGTCACAATCGACGGCTACGTCGAGGCGATGGACTTCTGTCCCGACGGCGCCGTTCACATCCGCGAGGCGCTCACGAAGGCCGTCCAGGAGGACGACGGCATCACGGTCAAGGTGCAGTACATCGGGGCGCCCCGATACCGCATCGTCGTGCGGGCGCCGGACTACAAGACCGCGGAAGAGGAGATCGAGAAGGCGGCGAATCGCGTCATCAAGGCGCTGACCGCGAAAGGCGGCGAGGCGAAGTTCCATCGGAAGGATTGAGGCGATGCGATCCGTCCTGAAGAAGTGCGGGGCCTGCGGTCGGTACACTCTGAAGGACATCTGTCCGGCGTGCGGCCATGCCGCCGGGAATCCGATGCCGCCCCGATACTCCCCGGAGGACCGCTACGGCGCGTACAGGCGCAAACTTAAGCGGGCCCATGAATTGGAGAGATGAGACACCATGGACAACATCGTGATCCGGTACCTCGACCATCCGAAGCTCGAAGACCCGATCTTCATCGAAGGGCTGCCCGGCATCGGGAACGTTGGCAAGCTCGCGGCCGAGCACCTGAAGGACGAGCTGAAGGGCGTCAAGTTCGCGGAGATCTTCTCGAAGTACTTCCCGCCGCAGGTCCTCGTCCAGGACGACGGCCAGGTCAAGCTCGTGAACAACGAGATGCACTACGTCAAGCGGAACAACGGGACGGACTTGATCCTCCTCACGGGGGACTACCAGGGGCTCACCCCGGAGGGGCAATACGAGCTGAGCGATTTCATCTTGAAGGAGCTGCAGAAGCTCGGCGTGCGCCGCGTATTCACCCTCGGCGGATACGGCATGGGCCGCATGGTGACGAAGCCGCGGGTCCTCGGGGCCGCGACGGGCTTGGAGCTCGTGAAGGAGATGGAGAAGTACGGCGTCGTGTTCTCGCGAGGCGAGCCCGGGGCCGGGATTGTCGGAGCGAGCGGCCTGCTGTTGGGCCTCGGCCGGCTGTACGAGATGAACGCGGTCTGCCTCATGGGCGAGACATCCGGATACTTCGTGGATCCGAAGTCCGCGCAGGCGGTCCTCGAGGTCCTCACGAAATACCTCGGCATCGAGATCTCCTTCAACGAGTTGGAGACGAAGGCGAAGCAGATTGACCAGATCACGTCGAAGCTGAAGGACATCGAGGCCGCGCCGGAGACGCCGGATAAGCGCGAAGACCTCGGGTATATTGGCTAACCGCGAAATATCTATACGCCCGACGGGGCCTTATCCTCGTCATCGGGATGGGCGACGACGAGACGCGCAAGGCCTTTTTGAAAGGCTTCGAAGACGGGCTCAAGGCCGCGTGGCGGGAGATTGCCTCCCTGATGAGCCGTGGATATTCCTCGACGGAACTGATGGTGTTCGCGAAGTCGAAGATCGCCGTCCTGTACCGTGATGTCGAGGCGATGGAGGCCCGGCTGCTCGAGGAAGAGGGCATCCCGGTCGTGGGAGGCGGCGAAATGGTGGCGAGGAAAGACCTCCGCCGTCGCGGCGCGTACCTTGTACGGGAGCCGAAAGCGGAGCGCGTGTTCGAGTTGTTCGGGGATCTCCTCCGGAGCGAGGCGCGCGGCCTTTGCATCACCCGGATCCATCCGGACGACGCGCGGACGCGCTACGGCCTCGAGACTGCGGGGTTCATCTGGCTCTCGAAGTCCCCCGGTCAGAAAGGAAAGGACATGGCGATCGCCGAGCCCACGGCCCTCGTCGACATCGCGTCCGCGATCTCCG
>VBLV01000153.1:0-238 GCA_005879045.1 Methanobacteriota archaeon
CGAGGTTCGAAAGGGGCCTATCTGATCTGTGGCGACTCCCAACTCGTGATCCGCCAGATGCGCGGGGAGTATCGGGTGCGCACGTCCCATCTGCTTCCCCTGTACGAGGAGGCCTTGCGCCTCTCGTCGGGCTTGGATGTCGAATTCCGTGAAGTGCCGCGCAAGCAGAACCGCGCGGGACGCCTCCTAGAGTAGATCCTGGCGGGCGGGGTCCAGGCTAGGCGCGGTTACATTGGTG
>VBLV01000153.1:514-3605 GCA_005879045.1 Methanobacteriota archaeon
AACGGGACACGGACTGGAACCGGTACCGCCGCGGACCCATACATCATATCCGATTGGCTCTTCGACGCCGCCCTCTACCCGAATTCGACCGCGATGATTTGGCTCGAAAACACCGACAAACATGTGATCGTGCAGAACTGCCAGGTCATTCACTTTGACACCGTCGGGGAACACTTCGATGCATTTTATGTGGGCAAGTATCCGGGCGAAATCACGACTCCAACCATCGCGCCGCCCACGATTGACCTGACGAGCAACGTGACCTTCCTGAACAACGACATTGACAGTCGCTACGGGTATGGCATTCAGATCTCGGAAGGGTCATCGAATATCCTCGTGAGCGGGAATCAGATCACCGTGCATCCGGACAACACCAGCGGTCGAGACTGGATCTACGGGATCAATGCGGCTCGCAACACCCACAACATCACGATCGAGAACAACCTGGTCGATGCCGGGAGCCCTCGGTACATCACAATCGGCATTCACTTGAGCGACTACTATGTGAGCGAGCAGCGCCGGGCATCCCGGCTCGTCGCTCGAAACAACACCGTACTCGACGCGTCCGGTGGAATCCACGTCGAATCCTCCCGGTTCACGCAGGTGCGGGACAATCTCGTGTATCAGACGCGCCTGAACAGCCTGGCCTATGGCTGGCCACGTGCCATCACGGTGCGCGAAAGTGCCCTGAACGCGAGCCTGATCCACAACACGATTCGAGTCGAGCTGGCTGGAATCGTGATCGGAGCGGCCACCGGCCGATGGAGCATCGACGGACCGCTGACCAGCGCGAACAACGTCACGATTCGACAGAACAACGTTTCGAACGTTGATACCGGCATCGTAATCGGAAATGTGAGCGGCACTCAGATCGAGAACACGACGTTTTCGAGTGTCGCCCTTCAAGAACTGAGGTTGAATGGAGAAGGAGGTCCGCCGCACGACCTGACGCTCACCAACTTGGCATCCCCCATCCGGATTGGCGCGCCGGGCGGATCGGTACCGATCCACTGGTCTTGGACGGACTTAGCCCCGACCGCGGACTACCATTTCAGCCGCGAGGACGGAACGACGACTCTGGACGCCTCCTTCACCACTACCGGAGCGGGAGCGGGCTCGGTCGAGGTGATGCAACCTGTCACGAACGCCCCGGATGTCACGCGCTACCGCCTCGTGGGACCGTTTCCCCGTTCCGATGGGAGAAACGACTTCTGGACGAGCCGAGCGATCCCGTATCTACTCACAATCGACGTGTTAGCCTCAATCGGAATCGTCCTCGCCATCGACCAGATTGTCGGGCTGGTAATTCGCTCGAGGCACAAGATCCGACGAACCGGCGAATGAGGCGAATCGCATCGGTCCTTCGAGGGGGATGGAATCGGAAGAGCCACCAGGGAGAATTGAACTCCCGACCTGCCGCTTACAAGGCGGCTGCTCTACCGACTGAGCTATGGTGGCGCGCGCGGCCCATTGTCCCTTTCGGTAAAAGGGTTTCCGCGCGAGTCGGCCTCTGTCCCGACGTGAAGAGTCTCATTTTTGGAAATCATGGAAAAGCCTTTATTCGCGGCACTCGGCCTCCGCCTGGTTTGCGTGATCAGCCTTCCTTGTCCAACCTGCGGTAGCGAGCTCGCTTTCCTCGAGCAATACCAGCGGCACTATTGCTACGCCTGCGGAAACTATGCGCCGGAGGGGTACGGAGATCGAGGCGCGAAGATCTGTCCGACCTGCCGGGGAATCCTGTCCTACGTCGCCCAGTACGACCGCCCGTATTGCTACCGATGCAACGCGTACCCGGCGGACGACGCGGTCATTCAATCGCTCGAAGCCACGATGCCGGTCGACGTTCGGCCTGCGCCCGAAACAATCGAGCCCGCCGTTGTCGTGACGGAACCCGAGAAGACAGAACCGGCCGAGAAGCCGGTCGAGGTTGAAAGGAAGGTCGACATTGAGAAGGCCGTAGAGCCCGTGGCGACGGTGGACGAGGCGCCGGCAGCAACTGTGCCGCAGCCCGAAGAGATTGTGGAAGAGGAGCTCCCTCACGCGGAGCCGGCTGAGCCTCCTCCGAGGCCGCCAATCGTTCGTCTGAAGGTCTTTCAGGCCAAGAAGCCCGCGCTCATGGATCTCTGCAAGGCGTACAATCTCGATCCAACCGGGACAAAGGAGGCACTCCGCGAACGCCTACTGAGCTACCTCGACACCCTCGAAGGCGAGGCCGAAGAGGAGCAAGGCGTGGAGGAACCGGAATCGCGCGCCGAACCGGCCGCGACCGAGCCCACCGCAGGGGTCGAGAGGGAATCCTGGCCGACTGCGAGAGAGACATCCGAAGCCCATTCCGTCGAGGAGGAACCGGAAACCGGAGAGCCGACAGCGGCCTCCCCACCGGCGGTCATCGCTGAGGCATTCGAAACTGGTCCTTTGCAGGAGTCCGTCGTGGAACGTGTTGAAGCCCCCGTGCTCGTCTCGGTTGCCGAATCTCAGCCCGATGTTTTCGCCGCTCCCGCAATCGAGCCGACGAGGGCGCTCCATCCGTGTCCGACTTGCGGCCGCGAACTCACGTACATCGCCCGGTATCGCCGGTGGTACTGCTATCATTGTCGCGCGTACGCGCCGGTCAGTCAGTCGAAATACGCCTGCTCGAACTGCGGCGCGGCCCTCCGTTGGATCGGGCAGTACGAACGATGGTGGTGCGATTCCTGCCGACGATACGCTCCCGCGGACCTCCCGAAGCCCGAGTCCGCGGCGGTCGCCAGCGCGACGCCCGCCGAGGTCGCGAAACCGCTCTCTTACGCGACCGCCTACTCGACGAGCCCGATCACGCATCGCCACCGGAGCCCCGGGAGCGGAATCGGTCTCGTGGGGTTTGGCATCACTCTCTTCGTGTTGTACGAGCTCCTCGTGGACCTGCCCGGGGTCCTTTCCTATACCACGGGAATCGCGGTCGCGCCGGACCTCGCGTTCGGCCTCCGGTTTTTCGCATTCGTCTTCGTCGCGCTCGGCGCGATCATGGGCTTGTCCGCGGTGCGCGACCGGCGCTGACCCCGCAAAGGTTTTTCCGGGCTCCGACGTTCGACGCCGGGCCATGCGGCTGCAG
>VBLV01000064.1:0-389 GCA_005879045.1 Methanobacteriota archaeon
TCCAGACGCGCGAGGAGGCGGCGACCGCGCTCGAAGCGAGCCTTCGGCAACGAGACGACGCGCTCGTGACGGGGGAGGCCAGCCTCCGAGACGCGACGGAACGCCTCTCGACCGAAACGGCCACGGTACAGGGGAGGCTGGACGAGGCCGGGCGGCGCGAAGAATCCCTCGGTCGAGATCAGGCGGACCTGGCGAGCGGCCTTCAGAAGTTCGAGGCGGATCAGAGGGAGCTCCTCGAGTTCAAACGTTCGATTGACAGCCGGGTCAGCGCCGTGGAACAGAGCGAGACCGCGATGGACCGGTTATCGAGGGAACTCGCGACGCGCGAGGCGCGCATCGCGCCCGACGAGGCACGACTCGCCGAGCGATCGGATGCCCTTGCCCAGAAA
>VBLV01000064.1:405-1372 GCA_005879045.1 Methanobacteriota archaeon
ATCGGCTGACGGCGAGGACCCAGACGCTCGATGCTCAGGACCAGGACCTGAACGCCCGGGAACTGTCGCTGCAGGAGGACCGCGTCGTCCTCCAGGAAGCGCGAGGTGCGTTCGAGTCGGAGCGAAGGGAATTTGAGGAACGCAGGACCCAGTCCGACGAGGAATTGCGTCGACGAGGCGACGACCTCGATGGGCAGGGGAAGACCTTGGGTGAGAGTCAACTCCGGATCGCCCAGGAAAAGGAGACGTTCGAGGCCGAGCGCACCGAGAAGAGCCAAGCAATCCTTTCCCGGGAGATCGAGCTCGAGGCCCGGGAACAGTCCCTCCGAGAGAAGGAAGACGCCGTCCGCGAGCAGGCGGAGGAGAACGCACGTCGATTCGGCGAACTGGCCGCCCGGGACGAGTCTCTGGAAATCGAGGCGGCAAAAGCGGACAAGATCCGCAGCGATCTGGATGCGCGGAAGGCGGACCTTACCAAGCTCGCAACGGAACTCGAGGGGGAGGGAACTCGACTGCGAAACGAGGAGACGAAGGCCGCCGAGGAACGACGGACCTGGCAGACGACCTTGGAGTCCGAGCAAGCCCTTCTGAAGGACCAGCGGGACGCTTTCGAGCAAGAGGCTGCCTCCGCGCGGGCCTCGTGGGCGGATCGGGTGATGCGGATCGAGGCGCGAGAGGTCGACCTGGAAGAAAAGGAAGAGTAAGTCTGCACCGACGTGGAGTGGGTCGCTCGAAGCGACGAGGACCTCAAGCGTCGGGAGAAAGCGGTCGAGGAGGCCGGGCGGACGGCTGCCGAGGTGAAAGCGAACGCAGAACGCGTTGCAAAGGAAGCCGAACAACGCTTCCTCGAAATCGAATCTCGGGAGCGAGCCCTCCGCGAAGAGGCGGCGCACGAGGCCATTGAACTCACGAAACACACGGAGGCGTTGAAGCAGGTCGAATCGGATTTGACGGCAAGGCAGGCCGA
>VBLV01000065.1 GCA_005879045.1 Methanobacteriota archaeon
GAGGCCGCTTGGCGACGATCGGAGGCCCGGCTTGCGGAGCTCAAGACAAAGGAAGACGAGCTCCTCCGGGGCCGCCAGTCGTTCGAATCGGAGCGCTCCTCGTGGTCCGCCCGCCGGACCGAGGAGCTGAAGCAACTCGAGGCGACGCGGGATGCAGCCGCCCAGCAGGCCCAGCAGGCAGAGCGACTCGTCGCGGAGTCCCAGCGGCGGGCTCTGGTGGCGGAAGAAGCGGAGCGGGCTTCGAAACGCCAGATCGTCGACCTCGCTGCGCAACAAGCGCGCCTAGAGAGTCGTCGGTCGGAGGCCGAGAAGGCCGAACGTGACGCCCAGGGGCATCTCGCCCAGCTGCAAGAGGCCTCACAGAAGTTGGCCGTGAAAGACATGCAAATCGCCACCGCCCTCAAGGACCTCGAGGCGCGGCAGGTGAAGCTGGCGGCATCGGAGAGAGACCTCGGTGCCCTCCAGACGGAATTACGCTCGAAGAAAGCAGCCCTGGACCAAGAAGCGGCGCGCATTGCCACGTCGTCGGTTCAACTCATGACCCGCCAGAAGGACTTGGAGTCTCGGACGGCGACCCTCGAAGCGAAAATGGCCCAAGCTTCGACCAAAGAGCAGGCTCTGGCCACGGAACTCCAGCGCGCGGACAACCTCATGGAAGACCTCACGAAGAAGGAGCATGACCAACGCGCCCGAGACGAGGCCGCGAAGGCCTCCGAAAAGTCCCTGACCGCACGCGAGGCGACACTCGTCGCCCGAGACGCCGAGGTCAGAGACGGCATGCGAGGTCTCGAGAAGCTCCGCAAAGAAATCGACGACCAACGCGGCGCCGCCGAGGAGGACCGTCGGACCGCGAAGACGACCCGTGAAGAGGCGGAGTCGACCAAGCGGGATGCAGACAAGATCCGCGCTCAAGCCGACGAGATGCAGGCGGAGGTCAACAAGAACCTCCGGTTCCTCCAGAAGAAAGCGCTCGATGTCTTGGATCAGGAGGAGAAAATCCGCGCTCGCGTCGCGACGATCGAAGGGCAGGAGAAGTCTCTCGACACGAGGGGAGAGATCCTGGAAGGGAAGGAACGCGCGCTGGAGGCAGACCAAGCCGCGCTCGATGCCAAGATCGGGAAGCTACAAGCCGAGGTCGACCGACTTCGCGTCCGTCTCACGGATACGGAGAAATCTGGAGGCCCGACGACCGCCGCGATGGACGAGTGGAGGAAAGATGTCGAGAACCGCGTGAAAATCATCCAGAAGAAGGCGATGGACCTGTTGGACCGCGAGGAAAAGCTCCGGAAGAAGGAGGAGGAGCTTCGCGCGCTCGCGAGCCAACTCGGTGTGAACCCGTGACGGAAGTCGGAGACGACCCGGACGCGATATCGATTGCGCGGGGCGTCAGCGCGTGGCCTTGCGGATCGCCTGGTCGAAATCCTCGATCAGATCGTTGGTATCCTCGAGGCCCACACTCACCCGCACGAGCCCTTCGGTAATCCCGCTCGTCGCTCGCTCCGACTCCGTCAGGGGACCGTGGGTCATGGAGGCGGGGTGCTGGACGAGAGTTTCCGTCCCGCCGAGGCTTACGGCCAATGTCGCCACCTTCACCGATTCGACGAACCGCCGGCCCGCGCGATGGCCTCCCTTCAGCTCGAAACTCAGCATCGCGCCGAAGCCGGACATCTGTCTGCGCGCGAGGGCGTGTTGCGGGAACGATTTAAGGCCGGGATAGTGGACCGCACGCACGGCCCGATGATTTTCCAGCGACTCGGCGAGCGCCTGGGCACTCGCGCCTTGGGCTTGCATGCGGATCGGGAGCGTCTTCAGCCCGCGTCGAACCAAGAACCCCTCGAACGGGCCGAGCGCAGGTCCCAACATCTTGTATGTAAACCAGATGCGGTACGACGGCACCCGCCACGACATCGCTGTGTCCACCCAGGTACTTCGTCGCGCTGTGGAGGACCGCGTCGACCCCGAGCTCGATAGGACGTTGATTGATCGGCGATGCAAACGTGTTGTCCGCGAGGGTCGTGGCACGGACGGATCTTGCGGCGTCGACGGCCTCTCGGATGTCAGTAATCATCATCGTCGGGTTTGCCGGGGTCTCGATGTAGACCAACCGGGTGTCGCTCCGGACCGCCTCTTTCCAAGACCCCGCCTTCCGAGGGTCGACGAAACTCGTCGAGACGCCGAAC
>VBLV01000066.1 GCA_005879045.1 Methanobacteriota archaeon
CAACGGGGCCGGTATTCCGTCATTCTTGATAAGGAAACCGACGTGCGCTTTCGTTCACCGCAAGAGGGACCGCCCACAGCTACGGAAAAACTTCGGTTCAAGTGAGTTTGGACAACAACTGTTTTTGCGACCACCGCGTTTCGAGAGGGGTGAAGAAACGGAAGGAACGGCCTCCGAAGGATTCCCGACCCAAGGAGAAGCGGTTCCGCCACGGTGGGCGGAAAGGCCGGCGATCCCCGCGCGAGCGCAACCGTTCGGGTTGAACGACGCAACGAGCGACATCGCACAATGGCGGCTTCCAACCTCGACGGCATCTTCAATCGCAGCGAAAACGCCAAATGAATCTTCGGAGTACCGGCCTCGGAACGGATGGAGAAGACCGAGATTCCGAAAGGAGGTGCGCACGTCGAGCCCGGAGAACACCTCTCGGCCTCGACCCTGTTGACGGGGGAATCCTTCTGGGACGAGGCGACGTTTCGCGAAGAGCTCGAGCGGTTCTATTTCCGCGGCTGGCTGAACGTCGGTCGCTTGGACCAAATCCCGAACCCGGGGGATTTTTTCGTGCGGGAGATTGAAAACGAGTCGCTCCTATTCATTCGGGGGGAAGACCGCGAGGTACGCGGATTCTACAATGTGTGCCGGCACCGAGGGACGCGCATCGTCAGCGTTGCTGAAGGACAGAAGCTCGGATCCCTCGTCTGCCCCTACCACGCATGGACTTATTCGGTTGAAGGAAGGCTCGTCGGGGCCCCCCATACGGAGCCTCTCGCGGATTTCCGGAAGGAGGATTATGGCCTTCGCTCGTTCCGGATCGGCACATGGGGCGGATTCGTCTGGGCGAATCTGGACGATCGGGCATCAGACCTCTCCGCGGAAATGGGTGAATTTTTCTCCCGGTTTCGAAGATTCGCGTTCGAGGATCTCCGCCTCGGGGCCCGCAAGACCTACGAGGTCGAGGCGAATTGGAAAATCCTCGGGGAGAACTACTCCGAGTGCTATCACTGCGCCCCGATCCACCCGGACCTGAACCGGATCACGCACTACACGTCCGGGGCCTACACGGCATATCTCATGAGGGAGCCGCGAGCCCGCAATTTCAACGGAGGCTTCATGGAGTTCTCGAAGGACTACACGTCGATGGTGTGGTCCGGGTACACGAAGCGGCCGCCGTTGAAGGGGATGACGGAGGAAGACCGACGCCGCGTCGACTACTATTTCGTCTTCCCGCACATGTTCTTCAGCCTTCACCCGGATTACCTCATGGTCCACCGACTCTGGCCCCGAAGTCCCTCGCACACGACGATTGAGTGCGATTGGTACTTCGATGGGGGAGTGATGAAGCAACCAGACTTTGACCCCAGCGACGCGGTGGACCTCTGGGACCTGATCAATCGGCAGGACTGGTCCGTCTGTGAACGAACTCAGAAGGGCACGCACTCTCGGGCGTGGAAGGGAGGACGATTCAGCGCTCAGGAGTCCCAGGTCCACGATTTCGAGAGGTATATCGCGAAACGAATGACGGAGCCGGTCGACGCGGAGCCCGCGCCGCGCCGTCCCCGCCGGATTCGTAGACCTCGAGCAACCCGACGACGAGCCGCCTGAATCCGATTTCCGTGAATCGTCGCTCCTCCCGCGAGTTTATGTGTCTCGCGAGATTCAGCCCTGGCGGGAGCAACGCCGGCGGCCGCGATGAGCTTCGACTATGATTTCCGCATGCAGATCGACGCGCCAAGGCCGGTCGTTTTTGAGCGACTGCTCCGGATTGAGCACCTCTCGAGATGGTTCTGTGGTTGGTGCCGAATCGATCCGAAAGTCGGCGGTGCGTTCAAGTTCGGCGGCGAGACCTGCATCATCCTGCCTGAGCAGCGATCGTGGGAGACGACAATCGAGGAAGGGGAGGTCCTGCGGCGTTTTGCGTTCACCTGGCCGATCCAATCGTCCAAAACGCGCGTCTCATACGACCTTGAGGATGCCGCGGGCGACAAGGCTCTTCTTCGGGTGCGACATCTGGGAGTCCCGTTCGAAGACACGACGTGTGGGAGCGTCCAAGACGCGTGGCGAATGTGCCTGGGGAACCTGAAGTCCATCGCGGAGGGCCGGACCGACAGCGTGCGGCCGGATCACTCCCCCGCGACCGGGCCCGACCTGCGCCTGACGGTCCTGATCGAAGCGAAGCCGTCGGCGGTGTTCGGCGCGTTCGCCGACCCGACCCAGCTCGACCACTGGTCCACGGGCGGTCTGCCTCGCGGCACTGCAACGGTGGAACCGCGGCCGGGCGGGACCTATTCGTTCGGCTGGAATGCCGGGCCCATCCATGTGACGGAGTGGAAGACGGACCAGCATATCGCGCTTCGCTGGTCCCGGCACACCTCCGGTCTCGTCATCAAGTTCGACTTCGAGGAGAAGGCCAGCGGCACGGCCATCTATTTCTCCCTGACGGGATTCGCTGAACAGGACGGGCACGACATCGCGCGCCAGCGCGGCCGCTGGTCCGAACTCTTCGTTTGCCTGAAGAACTTCCTCGAAAGCGGGAGCTCCGGATTCCTGAATCCGTACGAGGACCAGGTTCGGAAGGCCTGACTTACTGGGACCGGAGTCCGGACCAGTCCTCGAGGACCGCCATCGCGGCGTTGTGGCCGGCCGCCCCCATGACGCCGCCCCCCGGATGCGCACCGGCTCCGCACAGATATAGCCCGCGGACGGGCGTGCGATACGAGGACCATCCAGGCACCGGCCGGAACGAGAACATCTGATACGGCAAGATGGCACCGTGGAACACGTCGCCCCGTGTGAGGCCATACTCTTGTTCCATCGTAAGCGGAGAGCGCCAGTGCATCGCCACGACCGCTCGGCGGATGTTTGGCGCGTACTGCTCGAGGAGCTCGACGATCCGGTCCGCAAACACCCTCGCCTCGGTGTCCCAAGATCCGGTCGCGAGATCGAATGGCGCGAACTTCGCGGAGATCGTCAGGGTATGCATCCCGGGCGGTGCGACCGTCGGGTCGTTCGCCGACTCGATCACAAACTCCAGAAACGGCTCTCGCGATGGGCGGCCCCGCTTCGCGTCGTCGTAGGCCCGCTCGAGGTAATCCATCGAGGGCGCGAGGTCGATGATCGTCTTGTGGTGCGGCTGAACCGTGGTGCCGGGAACGGCACGAAAGTCCGGGAGCTCGCGGAGCGCGAGATTCAGCTTGAACGAGGAGGATTCAAAACGGATCCGCGAGATTGCGCGGACAAAGTCCGCGGGCAGGTCCTC
>VBLV01000067.1:0-1260 GCA_005879045.1 Methanobacteriota archaeon
CCTTCGACCTTGAGTCTGCAGTAGGTATAGAGCGCGTCATACGCGGGGAACTGGAGTCGCATGTTCTCGAAATCGTCTTTTGCGTTCGTCCGGAACCCGAGGGCCATCGCCTCAAGCCCCGCGCCTTCGGTACGCCGCACTCGCGGGGCCGCATCCGCGGTGCGCACGATTTCGGCCATGTCGAGCAACGCTGGGTCCGTGAGCTTGTACGTCTTGATAATCGCATCGAAGCTGCACCGCTCGTCGCCACCCTCCTTATAGTGGAACAGCTCGGCGCCAGGACTGTCGTACGGGATCGCGCCCTGTTCCTTCGCGACGTCCAAGACCTTTTCTCGCGGCACGAACAGGAACTCCGCTTTCGGATCGACGAATTTCTTGACGAGCCACGGGCACGCAATCCGGTCCACCTTCGCTTTCTCTCGGGTTACCCATTTCATTGAAGTCCTCCTTGAGTAGAGTCTCTACGCAGGTAGTACATCTATGTATATTAAGCATTCCGACGGTCGGTCGATGCCGACCACTGAGTAGGATATCTACGCATATAAACCAGGACGCGATTGGCCCGACACGGGGTGAGTTGATGGCCGCGACCAGTCCGCGAGGCATGAAGATTGGAGCCGTCTCCCTTTGGCTGCTCCTGCTCTTGTCGGAGAAGCCGATGTACGGGTACGAGGTGATCCGGGAACTGGAGAAGCGGTTCTCCGGATACTGGCGTCCCAAGACCGGGACAATCTACCCGGCATTCGAGAAGCTCGAGGAAGGCGGTCTCGTGACGAGCCGTATCGAGTTCCGCGATGAGGGACTCGATCGGAAGCACTATGCGCTCACGGAGAAAGGACGGACCGAGCTCGCTCAGACCATGAGCCATTGGACCAAGATGATGGAAGTCTTGGAAAACTACCGCGAGGTTCACGAGTCGATCTTCCGGTACAAGGAAAGGCTCAGCAAGGAGGACCTCTCAAAGGCCCTGGTGGCCCTGGGAGAAGGTTTGGCTCGGCGTTCGGTCGATCTCTCCAAGGTCCTGCCAGGACACCAGAAGAAGATTCTGGTCCAGCCGACCGATCCGGTCACCTTCAAGCTCCTCTACGCCAAGGAAGAGGACGAACTCGAAATCCACATGGAACTGAAATGGACTCCGACCCGCCCTGCACGACGAGGCACCAAACCCGCACCGCGTCCGAAGCGCTCGAAACCGAACCGATGAGCGGGGGGAGGATCTACGCGTTTCGGGGACTGGATCGATCGGGACGGGAAACTCAT
>VBLV01000067.1:1277-3908 GCA_005879045.1 Methanobacteriota archaeon
AGACCGTCCGAACGGTTCCCTACGGTTTCCTCGGAGTGATCTTCGGCGTCTACCTTGCCCAACTGGGCTTCACTCCCGTTGCAATCGGAATTGTCCTGACCGCGACCGTGCTCAGCAGCGCCCTCTACACGCTCGTCATCAGCTTCCTCGCGGATCGAATTGGCCGGCGGAAAACGCTCATCTTCTTCGCACTCGCCGATCTCGTCGCCGGAACCTTGCTCTTCGTCTCGAGGGATTGGTGGGCCCCGGTCCTGGCGGGCATCGTCGGGAACATGACCGTCGGAGCCGGAGAAGTCGGGCCGTTTCTATCGCTGGAACAAGCCATTCTCCCGAAGACCTGTCGCCCCGATCGCAGGACCCTGGCATTCAGTGTGTACAACCTGGTCGGATATGGAGCGTCTTCGGCCGGAGCGCTCCTTGCGGGCCTTCCCAATTACATCGGATATTCGCCTCTCTTCCTGGGCTACATGATCTCCGGGCTCCTCGGCGCCGCGCTCTACTCCGTCCTGTCGGGCAACGTCGAACCGGACCCCGGTGCCGCGAAACGCTCGGCGCTGTCCCCGTGGGGTCGGCCTATCGTGGCGAAGCTGTCGGCCCTTTTCGCAATCGACTCATTCGGCGGCGGTTTCATCGGTCAGAGCATCCTCTCCTACTACTTCTATCTCCGATTTGGCCTGGATCTGTCCACCCTCGGCGTCATCTTCTTTGCAACACAGCTCGTGACCGCGTTGTCATTTCTCCTCGCCGAGCGAATCGCCCGGAGGATCGGCCTGTTGCGGACGATGGTCTTCACTCACGTGCCTTCGAACGTGCTGCTCATCGCCGTGGCGTTCGCTCCGACGGCCTTGAGCGCGGTCTTTCTTCTCCTGTGTCGTCAGTCGTTGTCTCAAATGGACGTGCCGACGAGGCAATCGTACGTCATGTCAATCGTGGACGAGCAAGACCGGACCGCGGCCGCGGGCCTCACGAGCTCCACGCGCACGGTCTCGTCGTCGATCAGTCCGTCGCTGGCGGGTTACGCCCTCGCGAACCTCTGGCTCGGAACACCGTTGGTGGCTGCGGGATCCTTCAAGTTGGCTTACGACCTGTTGATTTACCGGAACTTCCGGAAGGTACGTCCTCCAGAAGAGCTCGAAGTCGACGCGAAGTGAGTGACACGCCGGACGTCAGCTCGAGAAGAGCGGGCACGGAGGGATTCGAACCCCCGTCTTAGGCTCCGAAGGCCCATAGCCTAGTCCAAACTAGCCGACGTGCCCGGCGGTCGAACCGTAGCCGTTGATAAAAGGGTTCCCAAATGGATGGTCGGGTCAGTCACCGATGTGCTTTCGGTACGCCGTCGGATCCATCAGGGCGTTGGCTTGCGCAGGCTCCGGGACATCGAGGACGACCATCCATCCTTCGCCGTAGGGATCTTTGTTCACCCGCTCGGGCTTTTCCATCAGGGCCTTGTTGACATCGACGACGGTTCCGCTGATCGGCGCGAAAATCTCGCTCACGGCCTTCACGGATTCGACGGTCCCAATCGGCTCTCCTTGCTTGACGGTCTTCCCGATCGGCGGTAGCTCGACGTACACAACGTCCGTCAGCTGATCCTGAGCAAAGTCCGTAATCCCAATCCGGGCCCGCTTGCCTTCGAGCTTCGCCCACTCGTGGTCCTTCGTGTAGCGCAGCCCCTCCGGGACGTTCGACAAATTGACTCCAACCGGACCGCCTCGATGCGGCCGTGCAGATATGAGAGTTTCGCGCGCTACCGGCCTTTCCAGTTCGCGCCCCAGGCCTGGTGGACGAAAATCTCTTCGCTGTGAATCTTGTGGATGTGGTGCGCCACCACCAGGAGGGCGAAGAGTGCGAGCCCGCCGATCGTGAGCAGAAGGTAGACGGGATTCCCCAGGATCGTGGAGAAGAAGCCGTTCACAGTACCGAGCGGATCAGCCATTCGATCGTGCCTGAGCGAACCAGTTCCCGGCGCCGGGGAAAAACCTTTCTCCGTGAAGCCCCGATCCGATAATTAATCGCTCCAGCTCACCTTTTTGGAACAGATGGTAGAACCGCGGAACGACGGTCTTGTCGGGCATCGTCCACGGCACTTCGACATTCGCATCGACCTCGAGCGCGGCGGGCATGGATTGAAAGCGCGGCTGCTCTCGCGCCCACACGCTCACGAACACGGGGGCCCGTCGACGTAGGACGCGTCGGAGCTCCATCAACGCCGCGATACGATCCGACTCGACCGGGAGATGGTGCAAGACCGCAATGCAGAGGCCCGCGTCGAACGATGCATCTCGAAACGGCAGTTTCGTCGCTTCGCCGCCGACCCAATCGATGCGGAGGGCATCTCCCGTTCGAGGTTCACCGGCGCGCCCGATTAACAGGAGGCGCCGGGAGAAGTCGAGCGCCACGGCGCGGTCGCCTCGGCCCGCGAGGACCGTCGTGTGTCGTCCATGGCCGGCCCCGACATCGAGGACCCGCGCCCCCCGAGGCAAGGACTCGATGAACAACCGGACCTCGGGCCAAGGTTCTCGTCGGCGGGCCGCGTACGATTCGGCGATGCGATCGTACGTCGCGCGGATGTCCGCTTTCGTTCGGACCATTCGAGTGCAGACGCGAGGGCCGCAGGATAAAGGCTCGCTC
>VBLV01000140.1 GCA_005879045.1 Methanobacteriota archaeon
GACCGCGACGTACGCCCAGCCCTGCCACGCGAGGGCGATCACCGCGACGCACAGCCCGGAGAGAGCCGCGTAGAGGACGCTCGTTCGATTCTCCCGGAAGAACGCCCGCAGACCGGATGTGATCGCTTTCCTGTGGAACCAGCCCTCGACCCACCTCCGCCGGTTCATCGTCTTCAGAGCCCGCAGGAAAAAGAAGAACGTCGAGATGACGAAGAAGAGGGTGAAGGTGTCGTGGTCCGCGTCGGTCGCCGCACTCCGTTGCAGGTTCCCGACGCTGATTGCGAGGAGGAAGGCGCTGATGAGGCCCGCCTTTCGCCCGAACGCTTCCTTCGCCAAGGCGTACGTCGGGAAGACCGCCAGGGAACCGAAGAGAGCCGTGCTCAGCAGCCAAACGAACATCACCGAGTTCCAAGGGTCCCCGAAGAGAGGCGCAACGAGCCGCCCGACGAGGAGCGAGAACCACGGGAAGAGCGGCCCCCTCGGGTTCTGGAACGCGAGGGGATAATTCAGCATCGTATCCCGGCCGAGGTCCCGACCCGTCTGGAACGAATAGCAGAGGGCCCGGTCCCAGTAATACGAGTCGGACCCGCCCGAGACTGGTAGAGTGTAGATTGCGGAACAGTCCGCCGGGACCGGATGGAAGGCGACTCCGTAAACGAAGTAGACTCGCAAGAACAGGGCGAGCCCGAAGATCATCACGAGGACCGCGGCGGTCCGCCAGTGCGTGCGGAGCCAGCCTTTCCCATCGTCCAAGACTCGACAAACCTCCGGGAGGTTGCGCCCATGAGGGAACGCCTATATAGGCATTGTCGGAATTCTCGGAGGGCGCGGTCCTCCAGAAAGGACGCGGCGACAAGAGGCTTTTGGAACGGCCCTCGGACGCACAGGCGCGATGGGCTTAAGTTAGACGCTCACGTTCCTGCGAGGGATGAAGCGAGACCTCATGGAGATCCTGTGCTGCCCCGTGTGCAAAGGGGATCTGGAGCTCCGGGTCGATGTCGAGAAAGACGAGATCCTCGAAGGCTCGCTCTTCTGCAAGCACTGCAACCATCGGTACGAGATCAAGGATGGAATCCCGGACCTGTTGCCCCCAGACTTCAAGTGACACGGGATGCCCAGCGCACACACTGTCATACCATACCAATCCGGAGTCCGTTGCGACGGGACGTTCGTCGACTCGGCGAGCAACTGCCCGTGCCCGAATGTAACCCTAACCGTAAAATACGGGAGGCGTTCGTGGGAGCGGGCGGTCATCGCATGACCAAATCTAAGGCGATAAAGACAAACCGAGACCGGACGCCGGGCTCGATCTCGATGGGCCATCCGGCTTCTTGGCTCATGTCGAAAAGGGGGAGTCTAGCTGACGGCCCGTTGCTGGAACTGCTGGAACCGCTCGTTCATGAATCGGACTTGAGCGGGTAGACGAACGTGGTCTCTAGAGGGTGACGAGGTGAACGGGTCACGGGTCCCGAGTCGTTCTGCGAGCGGCCCTCATCACGGCCGCTTTCATCGCGGCGGACGGTGTGATCCTCTACTTCGGCACGCAGCCGTCGTGGACCTTCGTCCATCGATGGGTCCTGATGGCCGCGGGCATCGGGTCCGGAATCGGCTGGGCGACCCTCATGATGAGCACAGCCAGTTCAAGCAAGCGCACCTCCAGCGGCTTCAAATGAAATCCGCTTGGGCACGGACCACGCCCGCGCTGTCGCCGGCCTGGGCGTACGCATCGAGCGGCTCTTGGTTCAACGCCAAGAACTGCCCACCCCAGGTGAACTTCGAGAGGATCGCCCGCGCGTCCTCCGGGCGGCCGAAGATGACGAGCGCCGCGGCCAACGCCTCGACGGACGAGAGGACGAACGGCTTTCCATAGTTCACCGGGTTCGCGGCCAGGAGATATCGCTTCCAGGACACGTCGACGATGGCGAGGCCGCGACGCTCCGCGCGCGGCCCGTCCGCGGGAGAGACGGCGCGATCCGCCTTCGGTGTCAAGAGGAGGGCGCCGTTCGGCAGGGCTGACGGACGCGGGACGAAGGTCATGAGGCCCAACCGTTCGAGTCGGCGAGACGTGCATTTCTTCGGGTCGCATTGCCCGGCGTGGTACGCGACGAGACGAATCGTTCGCAATCGAGGCTCTCCTAGGTCTTCGTGAACTCGGCGTAGAGCTGGAGACCGAGCGGGAGCGGCCGGGTCCCCAGATGCGCCACGGAGCGCGACAAGGCCCGCGGGGTGATTTTCATCACGCGATCCGGGAGCGGGATTCGGTACGTGTAGCCTAGGTCCATTCGAAGGCCCGCGCGGGAGCCCAGGATCGCGATTTCGCGAAGCGTGAAGCCCTCGCGGCGGTGGCGGTCCGGATGGCCTTCCGACCCCGCGGGCCCGTGGTCGTGCAGGAGGTCCGGGTGCAACATCTTCTGGGTCATGGAGGCGGCGAGCCGCGACACCATGGCGTGCGGGAGAAACCGCAAGATCCGATACGGCAGGGCCTGCGCATTCGGCGTCGTCATGAAGAATCGTCCGCCGGGTCGCAGGACGCGAGTGGCCTCGGAGAGCATGCGCCCCGGTTCGTCGAGGTGCTCCAGCACTTCAGTGGCTGCGACGGCGTCGAACGACTCGTCTCGATATGGCAGGGTTTCGGCGTCGGCGCGGACGATCTGAACGCGCGCCGCCGCGGCCGGATCTCGCACCGCTCTCTTCGCGCGCACGGAGGAGACCCTCGCCTCGAGGATGTCCATCGCCACGATGTCGAAACCGGCGTTCTCGGACAACGTGAGGGAGAGAGCCCCATGGCCGCAGCCGATGTCGAGCACTCTCGCACGCGTCGGCTGACGCGAGGCCACAATGCGGGTCGCGAGGAGTCGCTGCCGCGAGAAATATTCCCACGTAACGTAGTCGGACGGCTGGATGAGATCGATGAGGACGCGGTCGATCCGGTCCTCCCCCGACGTCCGAGGCTTCACGGATGGCGCGGAAGCGGCGCGTGCGCCATATAGGTGTCGTAACGCGTGGCCGCCTCCCGGCACTTGGGCACAAAACGTATGACCCGCGCCGGCGTTCCTTCCGATGCCACCGTGATGATTGAACCGACGCTGATCCGTGATGAATGATGGGCGATCTGAGTGGCCTCGATTTGTCAACGCGGCGGATCGCGTGCACGGATGTTTTAAGTGCGAGGTACGCCGATGGGATTCCGGGATGCGCTCATGGTGAGCGGTTTCGACCTGCTCGGTCATAATCGGACGTTTCAAGTGCATTGGCTCAAGCGAGTCGTTGCGTTCTTCTTGGACCTGATCACGGTCTTCGCCCCGCTCTGGTCGTTCCTGTACCTCGAAGGCGTCCGGGCGCCGTGGGTTTATGGCGTCGCCGGTGGCGTCGTTCTGTACGCCTATTCGACCTTCTCGGAGGCGGTCACTCGCACGACCGTGGGGAAGTTCATCGTGGGCCTCGAGGTCCGATCCCTTCGCGGGCCGATGAGCTTGTCAAAAGCCGCGGTGCGGAACTTCCCGAAGCTGTTCTGGTTCGCCTTCCCTCTCCTCGACACCCTCGCGGGTCTCGTCGTCGATGGAGATCCGCGACAACGGTGGTCCGACAAGATCCTCGGGACCACGGTGGCCCAGTCCCATCTGATCCATGTCCGTGTCCACCCGATCGAAGCGAGCGACGCCGGCGGGAGATAGCCGCACCGCACGGTTATATAGCGTCGGCTCCTGATGCGCCTTCAGTGACGCCATGCTCTTTGTGACGCAGCTGAAGGTCCTCCCCGGACAATGGGAAGACGCGACGCGCCTGTTCAAGCACCCGAAGATACCGAACAACGTCATGGTCCATGAGTTCCTCGGACTCCTCGGCAAGCCCGACGCGATCGTGATTTTCGAAGCCGGCGACGCCGCGACGGCCGCTGACTTCATGGTCCAATTCAGTCGGGTGACGGAGGCAACCACCTCGCTTGCCCTGCCGATCGAGGAGTTCAAGTGGACCTGGTGAGGCGGGAATTGCTCCCGGGAACTGAAGTCAATCACGAGGGGATCGACTCACTGCGGCGAGGGGCCGGAACGGCCTGCTTCTCCGGGTCTCTCCCGCGGAATCGGATGCCGCGAAGAAAGCGACAACCGTGGCGGCGAGGAACACGATGACGACAAAGGGGGCCATGAACCACCCCGGGCCCCCACCCCATGTGTAGGTCATGCCCCGCTCCGTGTAGGAGCCAAAAAAATTCGTAAAGAAAGCTCCGTCGGAGGAGAGTCCTACGGGGAGGGCGAAGTAGAAGTAGATCGGTGCGACCATCAGGGTGATGGAGCCAAGGAGGCCGGTGACGAGGATCCCGACGGCGAACTTCCTCTCGAAGATGGCGAGGATCAGAAAAGCGAGTTCAAAGACGGAGAGGGCCAGAGCCGTCAGCACCAGACCGTAGGTCTGCGGGAAATACGTGTAATGTCGGATGCTGTCCGTGTAGTAATCCTGACAAGACCCCTCGACACACATGCCCCCCAGATAATATCGCTGCGTTTCATTCCACGGGCTGCCATAGTGGAGGTCCCACCACGGAAGCGAGGCGACGACGAGCACGAGACTAATGGTTAGGGTCACGAACACCAGTGCCGCGACAAGGGCCGCGGGCGTCCTCGGTCCGAACCCCCGTGGGAGATTGTGACGAGGATACGCGCGCGGAATCCCGTTGTCCCGTTGCAAAGTCGATCCCCTCTACCCCAACATGATTAGGCCCCCGATGGTAGTTAAGCCCTCCCTCAAAGGGAACGCCAGGAACGGGGTTGGAGGCCGGATCTGCAAAGCGATCCCCGGAGATTGAAATGCGGCCACACGGAGACAATCGGCCCATTCCCGAGTTCAAGTGGATGTGGTGACCCGCTCAACGCGGTCTCAGTTCGCTCCGGTGACAAACGGGAAAAGCGCTAGTGTCGCCTTGGAGGGAGAGGGTTGACGACACCAGCGCAACATCGTAACCGGCGAAATGCCGGGTCCGACGTCCCTTCCAAGGGGCGGGGATATTAACGGGTTATTGTACGCTGGTGAAATTGAGCTCGGGGGGTTGTCCCTAGAAAGGGAAGATCGCACGTGCGGTTGTATGCGTGTCGAGTCAATCGTGCTAGAAAAGGATCTGCGCCCGCTAGGCTCGCTGTCTGATCCCTCCGGTGGAGGTGCGGCTTCATCCTGCCATGCTCTCTGAGAATCCGGGATTAGTGTTGACCCGTCATGGGCGGGGGCTTTTCGGTCGGAGCTCACGCTGCGCGAAAAAGAAAATGAAGAAAGGGGAAAGGGGTTCGGTCTCATCGGAACTTTCCGGTGGCAAGGATGGTCGAG
>VBLV01000141.1 GCA_005879045.1 Methanobacteriota archaeon
GGCGGGCGAGTCTAGGTCGCTCCCACCGGACGAATTCGACCTGCCGCCTGTGAAAGGATTACTTCGACTTGGCAATCGTTATCGTTGTGGGATGACCAATCGAAGCGGGTTATGCAGACTCGAACCGCTTTCGGTTCGGGTCCGGACGGACCCATGCCCATCCGAGTTGGCGCTGACAGTCTCTCAGAGGTTCAATCGCACGAAATTGATAATCGCGGGTGCCGTCTTGCCCTTCGAATAGATGATCTCGCGGCCACTGTCCCCTCCGGCTCCGGGCGCCGGACGGAGGGGCGAGATCCCCATGTTGTCGACTCCCCCGTCGATGAGGGTCAGCGTCGCGGACCACACCCCGTTCGATCGGCGCGTGTACGTCACGTTGCCGTACTCCTGGCCCCAGGGTGGGCTCAAAGGGGTGTCCATCGTGAAGAGGACGTAATCTCCGGTGGTTGGATCCACCTCCAGGACTCCCCATTCGTTGTTCGTGAGCTTCAGGTCCGGGGTGTCCACGTGGACTTTCGACCCGGTGGCGTCGATCTGGATGATCCCGTATCGGCTCGTCCGCGAGATGTCGTAGGTGGCCACGACCACGGACCGAACCGGGTCCCACGCGAGATCGGTCGCGTCGGAGAGACCGCGGGAGGCGTCCGTCTCATAGGCCAAGTTCTGAGTCCCCCACGCCCATCCGATTCCATTGTACGAGGCCGAGTTGAACACGAGCGTGGTGTCGTTCGATCGCTCCCCCCGGTTTCCGACGACGAGCAGGGCGAAATTGTCCGGTCGCTCGAGCACGTTCGCCTGGATGTTGTTCGCATTCGTCGTGTCCTGAATCACGGTGTCCGGCACGCCGGAGAACGGATTCGACACGCTCGTCCAACCGGTCACCCAGGTCCACCGCAAGCTGAACACGGTCGAGGAGACGCCGACGACGACGGAGTTCCATGTGACGATGATTCCTCCGTCATGGGTCGAAATGGCCGATGGGTACTGGGCGGATGTCGACAGGACGGTCGGCGAACCGAACGAAATCGAAGCGATGTTCCCCGTGAGGTCACGACTCAGGCTCACCGGAATGTCGACGAGGTCCGCAGCCGCCGGTCCCCCTTCGGCAATGATCCGCATGGTCAGTGGGGAGGTGAAGACCGCGGCGGGCCTTCGGTACGCCGCGGCGGGTATGGGCGACTTGGAAGGCGGGCTCCAAGCGCCCGCCTGAGTAGGATCGCTATTCGCGTAGACGACCGACACACTTCCGCCAGCGTCCACGTAGACGGCCAGGTATTTTCCGAACGCGTCTTTGAGGACATCTTGACTCCCCGGCATCGCGAGACTGTTCTTCCCGACCGCCGAGTCCGTGGCGATCGTGACGATGGTGGCCGAGGCATGCGTCAGCGATGAGGCAACCAGAAGGACGACCAGGAAGGCCGGCACAGTCAGCTGAACGAACCGCTTGAGGCCGCGGCGCACTTTCACACCCTCGACCGAAGAAAGCTTCGGGACGGTACTTAGGCGGTCGGTCCACAAGACGCCAGGCGGGCGTCAGGTTCAGCACATGTGAACACGACATGCTCATCTGACCGAAAGGGGGCGAGCGTCAGGACCTCCGTTTCGCCGTCGACCCGCCCGGTGCGCGCCGCATCAGAGGTTGTCGAAGTCCGGGAGCTCTTCCAAGGGCGGCTCCGGCTCAGGCGGGATTGGCGCGGGCGGAGTTGGCGCGGGGGCCGGCTCGGACGGCGGCTCGATCGGGGCTGCGGCGACCGGGGGGACGAACGGGGGTGCGACCGACGGTCGGCGAGGCTTCCGGCGCAAGACGAGGATCAGCAGGACGCCGATCGCGGCAATCACGGCCAGGATCACGATCAGTCCGCCGACCGCGAAGGGTCCGAGTCCGAGGCCACCCGGGACGTTCACCGCGGTCACGTGACGCACCGAGGACGCGGAGTTACCCGCCGCATCGTAGGCGACGACCATGAGCGTATGGTTCCCGTCTTTCAGGCTCCCTGCAACGAGAGGCCACTGGAAGGGCGCGGTCGTGTCGTTCCCGACCGAGACCCCGTCGACGAAGAACTCCACACGGACGACCGCGGTGTTGTCCGTCGCGGACGCCACGATGACGACGGACCCAGGTACGCTGGCCCCTTCGGACGGCGAGGACACGGTGATCGCGGGAGCGGTCACGTCGCGCACGGTGACCGTGAGCGAGTCCGTCCCGACGTTGCCGTCCGCATCGCGGACCGTGAGGGTCACGACATAGGTCCCGGGGGTGGCGAACACGTACGACGCGGTCATCCCGGAGAGGCTCTGCATCGATCCGTCCATGAACGTCCACGTGTAGCTGGCGATCCCGACGTTGTCCGTGGACCGCGAGCCGTCGAACGACACGGTCGTGTCCTCGTTCCCCACGACATCCGGCCCGGCGTTCGCCACCGGAGGCACGCTGTCCGGGATCGTCTGCATCAGAGTGGCGGCGGAGGTGTAGTGGCCGGCGGAGTCGTACAGTTCGAGGAGGGCGCCGTACTGGCCCGCGGGCACGGCCTGGGAGAGGTCCATCCGGAGGTTCCCGACGGTGAACGTCGGACCGTTGACCAGCGCGTACCCCACGATCGCGGCGCTCGTCAGGTCGATGCGAAGGCCCGAGGTGTACGGCGAGAACGTCGACGCGGGTTGGTCTTGGGGACCGAAGAACCCATATGAGGTGTACACGTACAGCAGCTGGCCGCTCCGCGTGTCGAAGACGGCGGCCCCCGGGGTGGGGCTCGAGAGGGTCGCGTTATCCCAGTATCCCGCGACGGCGGACTGGAACGGAGCGTAGGCATAGAGGCTGGGCCACCACACGGAACTCAAGCCGTCCGACATGTGGCCAATCGGCGTCCGCATGTTCCACGAGGCCAAAATCGTGTAGTTGCCCGCGCTCGGCGAGGTGACCGACACGCCCGCAGGGTCGAGTCGACCGAGGTTCAGGAAGGTCCCGACGTTCGCGGACGCGGAATGCAATTTAAGGATCGACATGTACGATTGATCGAGGCTCGTCTCGTTCACGTCCGCGACGAGGCTCGTCGGGTTCGATTCCGAGACGCCGATGGATGGGGTCGCGGTGAAACTTCGTACGAGCGGTGGGTTCGCGTCCGGGGAGAGGCTCAGGTTGACCCAGATGGTGGCGCCCGATGCCGGGTTCACGGCCGCCTCTCCGGCGGCGTATCCCGTCGCGGTCGCGCGCACGGTCTGCGGAGCGGCGA
>VBLV01000142.1 GCA_005879045.1 Methanobacteriota archaeon
GCGAGAGCCTCTTCCAGTTCGCGCAGGGTCGGATTGCCCCAGCGAGTGTAGTATGCCTCCGGCGCGGTGGCCGTCGCAAACTCGGCGCCTTGGCGTGCGGATTCCAGAGCCCACGTCGAACTCGCGTAAATCGGCGTGACGATCGGACCCCGCCTTTTCCCGCGGCGGCCGTGGACCGCACGTGTCCGAGGTCCGAGGTGCTTTGCCACGAGCCGGGCACGGTGGGTTCGCCGAAATAGATTTCGAAGCCCTGAGAATACGAGAGGCCGACGAGGCCGAAGCGACGCGCACATCGCGTGATCGAAGTTAAACCGGAAAGGTCAAAAAGGGGGGGTGTATAACAACCCTCCGCCCGGTCGTTGTCTCACGGCCGGGCGACTCCGCCTAGGGAGGCCACCAGATGTCGCGTGAAGTGGATTTCGCCGCGAAACCGATCGACCCCGACTTCATGAACAAGCCGGACGAATACCCCGAGACCGGGACCCACTTCGACCACAAGGTCTATGCCGAGGGCATCGCGCGGCCCGATGCGAACGGAACCCCGTATCCCACGAAACTCGGGATCCACGGTCTCCACGTGGCCGTCGACTTCGATGGCTGCGTCGCCGACGGCGTCTGCATGGACGTCTGTCCCGTCGACGTCTTCGAGTGGCTTCTCGCCCCCGGCAAGAAAGGCACGGGGAACGACAAGATCATCGAGAAAGGCGGCGACGAGTGGGACAAGTATCGGTGTGACAAGTCCGACATGATCCGCGAGTCGGACTGCATCGACTGCATGGCGTGCGAGACGGCCTGCCCGACGAAGGTCATCAAGATCAACCCATGACCGGGACCCGCATGTCGGGGCAAAATCGACCACAATCGGGTGCCAGTTCACTCGAGGTCGGCTTGAGGTTGGGTCTTCCGCCCTAGAAGGGTGCGCCATGCCCGCCGAAGAGGCTCCGAGGCGGCAGTGATTTTCCCCGACCGGATTCCAAGATAGACTAGGGCAACCACAATCCAGTAGGCGACGTAGGCCGAGCTTTCCAGAAGAGTCGGCGCCGCACTGTAGCCTACGATGCCGCGCAAGAGATAACCGGCAACATTCGACGCGTCGTCGGGAAAGGAACTCGTCAAGTTGTAGAGCGTCGCCGAGCCGAGGCTCCAATGGAACGCTTCTTGCAGTTCATGCACCGCGTGGGCGAAGAGGCCGGCCGCGATGACGACAAGAAAAACGCTCGTAACCTGAAAGAAACGCTTCAGATTAATCCGCCAGGACACGCGAATAAGGCCGACGCCGATAATCCCAGCCACGAGAAGCCCCAGGGCGACACCGATGATCGCTTCGAACGGCGAAGTCAGCCTCCCTGCGCCGAACACGAACAGCGCGGTCTCGACTCCCTCCCGCAAGATCACGACGAAGGACAACAGCACGAGACCGAACGCCTGCTGCCCGCGAAGCACCGCATCGATTCGCTGCTGGACGTGGACTTTGATGCTCCGGGAAGCTTTCATCATCCAGAGGACCATTGAGGTCAGCACCGCGACCGCAACGAGCATCGCGACGCCTTCAAAGACCTGCTCCCCGAACCCCTCGAACTCGATCGTCATGAGCACCAGGACGGCGGCAACGCCGGCACTGACCCCCATCGCACCCGCGGTCCCGAAGTAGACGTAGCGTTTCAACGAGCCGCGCTCGATTTTCACCAGGTATCCGAGGATGATGCCGAGGATTAAGGCGGCTTCGATGCCCTCCCGAAGTCCGATGATCAGGTTCGGGATGATCCCAACGGCGGCCACGTGTCACGTCTCCGAATCCCGATCGACACAGCGCGGTATCGCTTCGATAACGGCGTAATATTTGAGCTTTCGGTCAATGGAATCCGGAGACGGAAAAAAGCCAACGAAACGCGCGATTCGTTCCGCCGGGACGCCCTAGGCCCCTTCGTTCATCGATCCGCTGCGGTATCCGAGGAGATCGATGGTGACGTGAAGGAATCCGGCCTCGCGGAGCGCGCGGGCAACCTTTTCGGCGATCTCGGGGGCGACGATCCGCGGGATGTCCGCCCTCGGCACCTCGATCCGCGCAACCCCATCGTGGGCGCGCACTCGCACGACCCGAAAGCCCAATGCCCGGATCGCTCCCTCTGCCGCCTCGACACGCTGCAGCTTTTCCACGGTGATCACCTCGCCGTATGCGATTCGGGAGGACAGACAGGCGTTGCTCGGCTTGTCGAAGAAACTGAGGTCCAGCTCCCGAGCCAAGCCTCGCACATCAGACTTCGTGAAGCCGAATTCGACCAGCGGATGCCAGAAACCGGCTTCGTTCATCGCTTGGATTCCGGGGCGGTGGTCCCCCAGGTCCGAGACGTTCACGCCGTCCGCGATTGCGTGGAACCCGAGTTCGGCCGCAAGGGTCTTCAAGGCCGCGCCGAGCTCCTGGCGACAGAAGTAGCACCGGTTCGTCGGGTTGGCGACGTACTGAGCGTTGGCGAGCTCCGAGACGCGGACGGTTTCGATGCGAATTCCAATCTCCGCGGCTTCTGAGACCGCCTCTGCGAGTTCCCAGCGGGCGAGAGATTCCGCGTCCGCCAAGACGGCGAGCGCGTCGTCCCCGAGCGCATCGTGCGCCACGCGGGCGACAAGGCCGCTGTCGACCCCTCCGGAGAACGCGACGAGTATCCGGCTGCGGGCGCGCATCGCGACGACCATGCGATCGTACGCATCCCGCAGGTCGAACGAGCGATTCGCGGTCTCCATCGTCTGTATCGAATGCGGGATCGGGGATAAAGCCATCGCGGGACAAAGCGTAATGGCCGCCCCGGAGATGACTGCAGCGTGCGCCCCGCGTTCCTCGAATGCACCGCCTGCTCGAAGCATCATCCCGTCCAGTTGCTCAACACGTGCGACTGCGGTTCCCCCCTGTTCGCCCGTTATGAATGGAAGGACGTCCGGACCCAGGACCTGCTACCGAGGAAAGACCTCTGGCGATACGCGCCGCTCCTCCCTCTAGAACCGGCGGAGATCCGATCGCGTGGCGAGGGAGGAACGCCCCTCCATCGACTCGAGCGCATCGGCTCCGGAGGCCGCGTCGCGCGCCTGAAGGTCGACGCCCTGTACGTCAAGGACGAGGGCCTCAACCCGACCCGGACGTTCAAGGCGCGCGGAATGGCGGTCGCCGTCCCGATGGCGTGTGCGCTGGGAGCCACGACCCTTGCCGTCCCGACCGCCGGGAATGCAGGGGCCGCGTTGGCGGCGTATGCCGCGACCTATGGAGCGCGCGCAATCATCCTC
>VBLV01000143.1:0-3497 GCA_005879045.1 Methanobacteriota archaeon
TCGTAGATCGAGGCTCCGCCGTCCAACCCGAATGCGAGGAGCCGTCCGTCGGGCGACCAATCGACGCTGAACCCAGATTGGTCCCCCGGTGTAACAGAATAGATGGAGGCGTGCGTCGTCGCATCCCAAATCGTGAAGCCGTGGCCGGATGAGGTGACGATTCGCGTCCCGTCAGGGGACCAGTCAAGGCTCCCGTAGTCCGCGTCATGGGCGAGCCACGAACCCTGCACACGGCCCGCCGCGGTCAGGATGTAGACGTAGCCGGGGCCGAAAAGGCCGACGACCACGGCGGCGATGAGCGTGCCGTCCGGAGACCAGCGGACCGTCTCGACGATGCCCGGGATCTGCGCCGCAGCAACCCGGTTCCCCGTCCATGCGTCGACGACCATCACCCCGTCCACGAACCCACCGCCAAGCGCAATCCACCGGCCGTCCGGCGACCAATCCAGGCTTGCGTCCGGCGTCCAGACCGCGCCGTACAGCGGCTCTAACTGGGCGAGTTGAGACCCGCCGATGGGTGATGCGGCCGCGAGTCCGTGGGGGTCCGACGTCGCCCCGACCAAGGCGGCCCCAAAGACGACGCCTCCGGTCACGACAACCGCAGCCAATCGAAGGAGTGGATACCACGGCGATGAGCCGGACAACTTCCACCTCACATCCATTCGTATCTGCGCGAGGCGATATGGTATTTTTGGAACACCTGCGGCGTGCCCTCCGAAATTACGGTCATGCCCCTTTGCGAGCCGCGTCCGACCGGCCCAAGTCGCTCCGGCGGCGTGTCCGGGTCCCCCCTCGGTTTCGTGGAGGCAAGAAACACATATCTAGCCGAATGGATTCGTATCGATACGTATGGAACTTGAAACGCGTAAGGTCCAGAAGCTCGGGTATTCGAGTCTCGGTGTATCGCTCCCGAAAGACTGGGCGTCATCCAACGGTATCCGGCCGGGCGCCCTGGTCAGCCTCGCGATTGAAGACGACGGGAGCCTCCGCGTGCGGGTTGGGCCGCTCGAGGAGTATCCGGTCGCCGCGGAAGCGACGATCGACGCGGACGAATGGAGCGGGCCCGAGGCGCTGACGCGGATGATCACCGGCAACTACATCGTCGGTTGCAACACGATCCGGCTGCGGAGTCGTGAGGAACTCTCTCCGAGCCAATTGCAGGAAATTCACGAGGCGGTGCGCGGCCTCACGGGCCTCACGATCGTGAACCAGGGCCCCAAGTTCGTCACCATCGAGAACTTCGTCGAGCCAACGCGGTTCCCCATTGACGGCCTCCTCCGACGTCTGCACTATCTCACGTCGCGGATGGAAAAGCTCGCGCTTGGCGTCATCTCCGGAGATGCGAAAGGAAACATCGAGGAGGTTGCCCGGATGGAGCTCGAGGTGGACCGATTGTACTGGCTTGTAGTACGGCAGCTCCTCCTCGCGGCTCAGAACCGGACGATCGCAGGGCGAATCGGGGTGACGGAGCCGCGTCATCTCCTCGGGGATCGAGTGGTCACGGTTGGCCTAGAGAACGTCGGCGACTTGTGGGAGGAACTGGCGGCCGGGGTTGGGCCGTTCCTCAAGCCGAGCCGTCGGATCCCGCGGGAATTCGCGAAGACGATTGGAAACTTGAAAGGAAAGCTCGAGGACGTGATCGAGCTGACGATGACCGCCTTCTTCGCCAACGACCTCGCCAAGGCGAACGAGGCCCTCGATCGTCAAGAGGCATTGATTCATGACATTCGCGCCGTCGCCGGGTCCGGTTCCCGGCCGCGTCGTGGACAGACAAACGGTCCATCACGCTCGAACGGTTTGATTCAACTCGTCCTTCGACCGTTGGAGCACGTGGCGAAGTACTACGGCAGTATCGCCCAGATTACGATTAATCGGGCGCTCGAACGGCCCGTTCGACCACGTCCCACCGGTGTTGAGGCTCCCGCGTCCGGAGAGCCCACAGACCGTCCGTGATCGGACCGAAGCTCAGGCGTGTGCCGCCCGGGCCGCGTAGTCTTTCCGGAGTTCCTCCATCGTCCGGGTTTTCCCCGGTCCGGCTTGCGGGAGTTCCGACACCAGGACCACGTCCTCGACATGGGCCAACAACGGATTCAGGTTCGCCTTGATGGATCGCTGAAACTCGAGGCGGAGTTCCGCACGGAGCGTATCGGATCCGAGGAGCCGTAGATCGCGCGGGACGACGTACACGACGAGCCGGTGCTGCCCAGAGCCGTCGAGGTCGACTGCGATCGGCTTGGCGTCGTAGACCTTGTCGTTCTTGAGCACGCTTCGGATCTCCTCGGAGCTTGTCTTCACACCGTTGATGTTGATCATGTCGTCGATTCTCCCGAGATGGCGATAGTAGCCATCGCCCAGACGTTCCACTTGGTCTCCGTGTCGCCGAAGTCGTTCTCCGTGTGGTCCTTCCGGGACGCCGTCGTAGTACTCTTCGTCGTTGTCGTAATTCAGCAGCTCGGTCGAGAGGCCAATCGATGGTGGCACGAGGAACAATTCCCCCCGGGAGGCCGGTTGGCCGCCGTCGAGGACCTCGAAGTCCAGGCCAAGGGCGGGGGTGGTGAACGTCGATGGAGCGCACGGCTGCACGACGGAACCGGTGATGTATCCGCCGCCGACCTCCGTCCCGCCACAATATTCGACGACGGGGCGGTACCCCGCGAGGAACATCAGGTACACCATCTCCTCCGGCGTGGAGGGCTCCGCGGTGGAGCTGAACAATCGGATCCGGTGCCAATCGAGGCCCTCCATCGTTCGGTCCGTCTTCCAGCTCCGAACGAGTTTCGGCACCACGCCGAGCATCGTGACGCCGGCTCGAGCGACGAACTCGCCGAAAGGCCGGGCCGTCGTCGCGCCGACGTACAAGGCCATCGTCGCCCCGTTGACGAAGCTCGCATACGTCAGCCAGGGTCCCATCATCCATCCGAAGCTCGTCGGCCAGGCGAGGACGTCCCGAGGTCGGGTGTCTTGATGGAGATACGCATCCGCCGCACTCTTGATCGGCGTCGTGTGGGTCCACGGGATGGCCTTCGGATCCTTCGTGGTCCCCGACGAGAACAGGATGTTCGTGTGGTCGCCAGGGCGACACGAGATCGCCTCGTATGCCTCGCGGTCGCTTAGGAAGTCCGTCCACGTCATGTCATCATCCCGGTCGAGGCGCGCCTTCTGTCCAATCCTGGGAATGACGACCGCCCGGCGCCCGTCGCCTTCGACGACTTTGGAATAAATCGCATGCTCCTTTCCGTCGCGAATGTACGAGTCGACCGTGATGACGGCGCGGGCATTGGCGATGCGAGCCCGTTTCTGGAATTCCGGCGGCGCCGCGGCGTCGGCAATCCCGACGACGCACCGCCCCGACAGCACAATCCCGAGGTACGCCGCCACCGCTTCTGGCGTCATGGGCAGGTACAACGCGACTCTCTCGCCCCGATCCAGGCCGAGCTCGTCCAGCCCGTTGGCGACCCGAGCACTCAGTCGCTTTAGCTCACCATACGTCATTTTCC
>VBLV01000143.1:3524-4004 GCA_005879045.1 Methanobacteriota archaeon
TCGGATCCTTCGAGTCCGAAGAGGATTGCCGTCTTGTTCGCGCCCGCACGAAAGCAGCTCTCCGCGATGTTCATCCGCGCCCCGGGCAGCCACTCCGGATGACGAGGATCGAGGGGTTGCTTCAGAATTCCACTTGGCTTCTTTCGGAAGACGATCCCGAGTTTGCGGATCATGGTCGCCCAGAATTCTTCCCGACGATCTATGGACCACCGCTGAAGATCCTCGAAAGACCCGAACCGGCGGGCCGCCATCAGTTTCCCGATGTTCGATGCCCGCACACCCGCTTTGGACGGCATCCAGGCGGGACCGGGGCCATCTCTCATGTGGCGGCCCTCATATGCAAGCCGGTACAGGGCGAGATGGGCTGCGAATCGCCAACGCGTCTCCGGGTTCGTCAAGAGTACCGCGCGGAGCTCGAGCCAGAACCGTTCCTCTTCGCGCGCATCGAGCGTTCCCGGGTGACGTTGAGATGCCGTCTCG
>VBLV01000008.1 GCA_005879045.1 Methanobacteriota archaeon
AGCCTCCTTGGGAAACCAGCAAACGCTCAACCTCGTGCGTTATGCCAAGACGACCGTAGCCTACCCAATCCAGTCCCAGATCGCCTCGTCCGCGAACTGGCAAAGCGTCACTTCGGTCGACGATGCCAATCCCGGCTACATGCCGACCGTTTCTACAGACTCGAGCAACAACCCCTACGTCGCCTGGAGCGGCTCGAAGACGGGAGGCACAGTCTATTTCAAGGGCAAAGCCGCTGGGACTTGGCGCTCGACGGTGTCCTGGGGGACCACATACACAGGTCTCTCCGTAGACGTTTCGCCACAAAACAACTACGTCGCATTGGCCGGTTACTTCGACAACACGGCGGAGCAGGCGGCCATTGCGTATCGTTCAAACACGGGTAGTAGCACCGTCAACAGTGCGAAGACGCGGACCTGGGACGGGACCGCTTGGAGTGCGGAATCGGAACAAGCGACGGCCGGAAGTCCGATTCGCGCCGTCCGGATGGCGTGGTCTCCGACGGATGCAAACACCCGGATCATCGTGACGGAGAGTGACGATGGATGGCTCGACGCGTACGTGTGCACGCCATCGTGTGTCGTGACGAACAACATCGGCCAGGTTTGGTCGTCGGCGCCCACCACAGCACAGGCTCGGTTCGACATTGCATATGAACAGGTGAGCGGGAAGGCCATCCTCGCCTACCATAAGGAAGGAGGAAGCGGCACGCAGGATATCGCCTACAAGACCTACGCGGGCGGAAGCTGGAGCGGCGAGCAATACATCGACGATCCGGGCAGCGCGTCCACACATTATGTGTACTCCGTGATCAAACTGGCGTCCAAGCGGGGGAGCAACCAAATCGGGCTGATCGGTGGCGACTTGACGAACACCCATGTGAACGCATGGATCTGGGACGGCAGTGCGTGGGGGAACTTCGTGGCGATCACGACGAGTGCGGGGCCCATGACCACGGACAATGCTGACATCGCGTGGGAGTCCGGCTCCGGCCGTCTCCTTGCGATCGCAGCGACGACGGGCACGACCATTACCTCCAAGGAGTTCAGCACGTCTTGGGGCGGCGCGGTCACTTTCGCATGCATCGGTTCCGGGACGATGCAATACACGCGGTTGAAGGCGAATCCGCTCGCGACCGCAGACGACATGGTCGTGGCGGTGGTGGATAGCACTTTCGCCCTGAATACCTGCTACTGGACCGGCAGCGCTTGGGCCAACCGAGTCACCCACGACGGAGCGATCGATCAATACCTGTATCGCGACTTCGACTTCGCCTGGGAAGCGTCCGGGAGCAAAGGGCTTCTCGTGTGGAGCACAACCGCGGGACAAATCACATATCGCACGTTCACGGCGCCGAACACATGGGGTTCGGTCACAAATGTCGCGATGGGCGCAACCGACCACACGTGGATTCAGCTTCGGACCAACCCATCCCCGCAGGCGGGTGCAACGAAGATTCTCGGCGCGGCAAGCGAGAATTCCGCCCAAAGCCTCGGAGGGATTCGATGGGACGGCACGACGTTCACGGTGATCGGGACAAGCACCTTCACGGCCAACACCGGCGGTTTCATGGACAATGAAATGTTCGACTTGAAGTACCCCAGCGTCCGCGTGGGCGGAACAGGGGAGATTCGACACATGGTTTGCAAGGATCTCGCCGTGAGCAATTGCGACGCATCCTCGAAATTCACGAAGTGGGATGGCACCGGGGGGGTCGACACCGTGGCGATGGGGGTGACGAGTGGCACCTACCCTTCCCTCGCTACGACGTGGGACTCGAACGCGGATTTGTGGATTGGCTACGAGAAGGACGTGAACGGGACCAGCCGGGCGATCTATGCGAGGTTCCTCGACTATCCGAGCGCCGGGTGGCAGGCCCCGGAAACGGTCGACTCAGTAGCGGGGACTGTCTTCACACGGCCTTCGATCGGGGTCGACAAGGACAACAACGTGCACGCCCTATACGTGTCGACATCGGGGCCGCAGCTCTACTACAAGATGCGCTCGGGCATTTGGGGGTCGCGGACTGCTGTCGATACATCCTCAGACTCCCCATCCCTGATGGTTCGGGCGCCGAACGACGCAACGTATGGAACAGTCTCCGGTGCTTTGTATTGGAAGCCGTCGACATCGGAGACATATTTCTACTACATCCCCGAGTTCGAAACGGTGCTCGCACCCATCCTCGGAACCCTCGGGCTCGTCCTCTTTTTCGGACGTCGTGTTCGGTCGAACGGTCGCAAATTGCGGGCCGATCGGGGGACTAACCGGACAGCCTAGCATGGATCGGTTTGCTTCTCGCCCGTACAACCGCCCTTGACTAAAGCCAGGCTCGGACCAACCCGGTGGATGTCCCTCGGCAGTAACAGTGCGTGTCACGGACAAGCGACTGCTCACTCGACGCCCTGACCCTTGCCGAGGGATTGTTGGACGCCGCGTTGTCCCCCTGTCACGGAGCGCCCCGAACGCGGGGCTGTCGAGGAGGGACCCATACGACGTCCTCTCCAGGCTTGCATCGCGCATCACGGGTCAGCGCGACCTTACGCTGGAGCGGAAGACCAAGGGGCGCCAGAACGATAAAGATTCCCTTGGAGGCGCCGCACGTTTATCTAGGCCCGGGCGGTTCCGTTGCTCCCTCCAGGCTGGATTCCTACGGACGAGCTTCGCGATGCCATTGCCTTGTTGTTCAAACGCAAAGGTCGCGATGAGCTGAGTGAGCGGGAATTCGTGCTCTCGGCCTCGATGGACATGCACTGGTTCCCTCCCCGGGACGCGCAACGCCTCCTGCAGCTCGGGTTGGAGACGAAGCTCCTTGAGTCACAAGGCGGGGCGATTCGCCCTGCGTTCGATGTCTCCGCCGTCGAGGTGCCACGCGACTACGTCCCGACCTCCGCGATCCTCGAGGTCCCGACGCCGGCATCGGAGGACGTCTTCCTGCGAATCGTCGATGCCATCGCGGCGAAGACGCGGACCGAACGCAAGTCTGTTATTGCCTCGGTGAACGCGGTCCAGGAACGGTTGGACGTCGAGGTCGAGGTGGCCGCCCTCGTCGCGGCGCACCAGTCGGGAGTCGATGTCACGCCGTTCTTGCCTTCGGTGAAGAGCCGCCTCGGGATGCCGTGATCACGGACGGTCTTCGCGCATCTTGATCAAGTCGCCGAGGGTGACTCCACCTCCGGCCGCCGGCTTCTTCGCCGCGACCGGTTCCACGCGTTCTTTCAATTTGATTCCGAGCTCCCTCTCGAGCTTCCGGACGAGCGAGTCGCCCGGGCTGATCGTGCCGGACTCGAGCTTCGCGATGACGCTGACCCGCTCGTTGATCTTCGCGCCGAGATCCGCCTGCTTCCATCCCCGTGCCTCGCGAGCCTGGCGGATCCGCGCCGGAAAGTCCTCGGCGAGTTCGAGCTCTCCGGCCTGCGTGTACACGTCCCGCGGGGTCATGCGTCGCTGGCGCATCTCGAGGCGCTGCGCGATGATGGGAGGCATCGTGCTCTGCCTCAACGCCGGCGTCGCGACCTCGTCCCCGAACCTTGAACAATCCGTGCAAACCGCCAGAATCGTCGCGTCGATGGCCACGTTCTTCAGGCGCGGGACGTCGGCGCCACACAATTCGCAGATCACGAATCTAGCCCGCAAAGACTAAATAAAAAGTGCTTGGTATATAGCCTTCGTCTTCCCGCCCTCCCACCGGACGATTCTATGGACGACGACCAGATACGCGAATTCTCGGAGAAAATGTCGGAGCGGATCGCCTCCCTATTCTCGGAGAAAATGTCGGAGCGGATCGCCTCCCTTGAGGACAAAAACGACAAGCTCTTGGAGACCGCCCGCCGGGCGGAGGGCGAGAAACGGTACGTCGAGACCGAGCTGGGCCGCCTCCAAAAAGAGATCCGGCGGCTCAAGCAGGAGCTCGTCCGGCTCAAGAGTCCGCCCCTCATCATCGGAAACATCCGGGACATCTTGGCCGATGGCCGCGTCGTCGTCAAGTCGTCCACCGGCCCCGACTTCATCGTGAACGCGGCGGATTACATCACGAAGGAGAACCTGGTCGTCGGCGCGCGCGTCGCGTTGAACAAGCAGACGCTCGCGGTGATGGGCGTCCTTCCGCCGTCCCTCGATCCGATCGTCACCGGTGCGGAGATCATCGAGAAGCCCCCGGTCACCTTCGATGACGTCGGCGGTCTCGAGGGCCAGATGCGCGAACTGCGCGAGGCGGTCGAGGACCCGCTCCTGAAGCCGGACCTGTACCGGAAGGTCGGGATCGAGCCGCCGAAGGGAGTCCTCCTGGTCGGCCCGCCCGGCACGGGGAAGACGCTCCTCGCCAAGGCGGTCGCCAACCGCACGCAGGCCACCTTCATCCGATTCGTCGGGTCGGAGCTGGTCCAGAAGTACATCGGCGAGGGGGCCCGGCTCGTGCGGGAGCTGTTCCAGCTCGCCCGCGAGAAGTCCCCGTCGATCGTGTTCATCGACGAACTCGATTCGGTCGGTGCGAAGCGTCTCGAGATCGCGACATCCGGGGACCGGGAGGTCCAGCGGACCCTCATGCAACTCCTCGCGGAACTCGATGGCTTCAATCCCCTCGGGGAAGTGAAGATCATCGGCGCGACGAATCGACCGGACATCCTCGACGAAGCCCTGCTCCGCCCAGGCCGCTTCGACCGGATCATCGAGATCCCGATCCCCGGCCACGAGGCCCGCATGACGATCTTCAAGATCCACACGCGGAAGATGAGCGCCGCGCCGGACGTCGACTACGGCGTCCTCGCGGCGCGCTGCGAAGGCACGACCGGGGCCGACATCCATGCGATGTGCACGGAAGCCGGGATGTTCGCGATCCGCGAGGAGCGCGAGGTCGTAACGATGGGGGACTTCGGTCGCGCGGTCGACAAGGTGCTCGGCGAGAGCCCGATGCGCTCGACCGACGCGTCCGGCGCGATGTATGCGTGAGTTCGAGGCCCGATCGCGTCACTCCTAAATAGGAGGCCACGCTCCATTCGTCCGTCGATAAGCGGAAGGTCACGCGTTGGCGAAGACGGATCATTGTCCCATCTGCAATGTCGCCGTGAAGCCGGAGAACCTCCTCCGGCATCTCAATGACACGCATCCACGCCATCCGGACACCCCGCGACTCCGAGAAGAGCTGAGGCAGGAGCCCGGACGGACTCGTCCGAAGGGGTCCGCGGCCCCGATTCACATCAAGAAGTGGCACGTTGTGCTGGTGGTCCTGCTTGTCCTGGGCGGGTTCGGCGTGTACTACCTGACGACGATCTCGTCCCAACCCTTCCCGTGCGTCACGGTGGCTCCCGATCAGTTGGCGTACCACTGGCACACGACGCTCAAAGTCTACTCGGGAAGCACCCAGATCACGATCCCCGCCAATGTGGGGCTGAGTGCCGTGTGCGTGGAGCCGTTGCACACGCACGACACGAGCGGCACGATCCATATCGAGACGGACGTGAATCGCCTCTACTCGGTCGGGGACTTCTATCGGGTCTGGGGCAAGTCGTTCGACAGCCCGACTCAGATGAACGTGAACGGAACGGCCGTTTCCCCGAGCCCGAGCGTGGTCCTCTACGACCTCGAGACGATTGACATCTACTACACGTCGTTTGCATGATCGGTCGACGCGAGCACCATAATGTTTATGGCCGTTCCCTAGGTTAGCCCGAAATCATCATGGCCCGCTCGCTCCGCCGCGACGACCGAGGCGTGAGCACGCTCTGGTCCTTCATCGGCGTCGTGGTCCTCGTCGCCGCGATCCTCGGGGTGTATTACGGCTACGTCGTCCCCAAGTTCGCGCCGCCCCCCCTCCGGGCCCAGAGCGGGGACCAAGTCCAGGTCGACTATGTCGGCACGTTCGCGGAGAATGGCCTCGTGTTCGATACGAGCGTCGCGGCCATCGCGAAGGACAACGCCTCGTACCCGAAAGCGTTCATGTTCGCTGGGCACGGGGAGTATGCGCCCCTCCCGGTGACGATCGGGAGCGGCGGAGTCGTGCCGGGCTTCGACATCGGGATTCAAGGCCTCGCGATCGGCGATTCGAAGAGGATCGTCGTGCCGCCCGCCCTCGGATACGGCCTCGCGGATCCTACCAAGATCTTCGTCAAGCCGCTCCTCGAGACCGTTCCGGTCCGACTGACCATGGACACGTCCTCGTTCGTCGCGACGTACCAGACGGCCGCCATCTCGGGGACGAACGTGACGGATCCGTTCTGGGGATGGACCGCGACGGTGAGCGTGGCCGGGACGATCGTGACCGTCACGAACAGCCCGATCCCCGGCCAGCTCGTCCGGCCGCACGGGGCGTGGGACGCAGAGGTCGTCTCGATCGATGATGCGGCGAACGCCGGCGAAGGGGCGATCCTCGTCCATCATCTCTTGACGCCGGCCATGGTCGACCGGGTCGGACAGAAGAACGCAGGCGGGACGGTCGTCTTCGTGGTGACCTCAGTGGACACGGACGCGGGCACGTACACGCTGAACTACAATAACCCGACGAAAGGTCGGACCCTCGTCTTCCAGGTCACGATGCTATCCATCTCGCGGCTCTACTGAGGCCCGCCGATGGCCTCCCTGGACGAGCTCCTGACCTCGCTCTTCGGGTCGCTCGGGCCGGTCGGAAGCCTCGTGATCCTCGTGATCATCTTTGCCCTGGATGCAGCGTTGTTCCCCGCGCTGCCGGAAGTCTGGATTGTGGTCACCTACACGTATCGGCCGACGGAGATGCTCGGCCCGGTCGCGTGGGCCGGCCTCCTGCTCGCGATGGCAGTGGCGGGCGACGTCCTCGGGACGAGCCTGCTCTACGTCGCCGTCCGACGCTGGGTCGTCCTCCGTCGGAGGATGCCGCGCTGGCTCGAGCGAGCGATGAAGAAATGGACGGGTTTCCTCCTCGTCCAAGACGAACGGGTCATCCTCATGAATCGCGCGGTTCCCGTCATCCCGATGGTGGGGGCGTTCATCGCGACCCTCGGATGGGATTATCGACGGTCCATGGCCTACGTCGCGATCGGAGGCCTCGCGAAGTACGCCATCCTGTTGTATGTCGTGTTCGCGATTGGCCTTGCCTACGACGTCGCGACCGCCCGATGGATCACGCTCTCGCTCGTCGTGGTCGTGGTCGGCTCGTCATTCGTTGCCTCCTGGCTTCGGCGCCGTCGAATCGAGGCGTCCTCGGCAGCCCGGCCGTGACGGGTCACCGTGCGGGCGCGGGACGGAAGAGCTCTCGCGGGCTGCGCCCCGTGGCGTAGTATAGGATCGTTGACGCGACGTACTCCTGGAGGATCGTCCGCAGATACCCATACGTACGGAATCGGCGCATCGACGTTTCCACGATGATCGGGAGGAGGACAAAGCGTCCGATGGACCGGGACCGGATCGCCAGATCGTGGGTCTCGTTCAAGACCAGATCCTCCCGGATCCCGCCGAGCGACTCGAACGCCGTCTTCCGGAAGAAGAAGCAGTACCCGGCGTTGTGCGGGATGCCCCAGATCGTCATCGCCCGCTGGTACGCGTTCGCAAGGTAGACCGGCGCGAAACCCGTTGCGCCGCCCACCACATCCGGGTCCGCAAGGGCCAGGAAAACGGCCTCGAGGAGATTCGGTGGCAGGACGCAGTCCGCGTCGACGAAGACCAGCACCTCCCCGGTGGCCTTCCGGGCCCCCCGATTCCGACCTTCGCCGGGGCCTCGTCGTTCCCCCTCGACGACGATCGCCCCGGCCTTGCGGGCGACCTCGGGGGTGCCGTCCGAGCTGCCTGAATCCGCGACGAGCACTTCGTCCGGCGGGATCGTTTGGTGCTTCAGCGACTCGAAGAGCCCCGGCAGATACTTCGCCTCATCCCACGTGGGCACAATGACAGAAATCCGCGGAGCCAGCAGAGGGCCGGCCGCGGCCCGCGCCGCGGGGGGCTCGTCCATCCTCGTCACGCGGCCACGAGTCGATCGTAGACCCGCTCGAGGCGCCGCGTGCATCGCTCGACCGAGAACCGGAGTGCGGTCTCCCGGGCGGCCTCGTGCATGCCGTCGGGCTCGCGGAGGCAGCGGAGCATCGCAGACGCGCAGCCCCGGACGTCGTTCGGCTCGAACAGGGCCCCGTTGACGCCCTCGCGCACGAACTCGGGGATCGCGCGATAGTTCGCGCCGGCGACCGGCCGGCCGGAGGCGAGCGCCTCCAGGACGACGAGCCCTTGGGTCTCGAACTTCGACGCGATCGCGAACGCATCCGCGGCCGCGTAGTACTTCGGCAGGTCCGCGTCCGGCACGAAGCCGGTGAAGATGACGTCTCCGGAGAGGCCGAGGTGCCGCACCAGATCGTAGTACTTCTCCATGTACGGCCCGGTGCCGACGATCATGAGTTTCGTGTCCGGGTTCGACTCGAGGACCTTCGGGAACGCGTGGATCAGGGTCGTCAGGTTTTTCTCCGGCGCGACGCGGCCGACGTGGAGGATGACATCGTGGCCGTTCAGGCCCCACTTCGTGCGCACGCCTTGGCCGGAGATGTCCGGCCGGAACCGGTCCGTATCGACGCCGGTCGGGATCACGTCCGCGATCTTCGCGGAAGGGGAGAGGGCGAGGATCTCGTCCAAGATGGCGCGGCTCGGCACCACGACCCCGTGAGTCTTCCGGAGGAAGATGCGGAGGTAGAAGCGCAACCCGCGCTCGAGGAGATGGAGGTTCAGGCCGAATGGCGAGTAGAAGGCCAGCGTTTCGTGGATCATCGTGTGGAACGTCGAGACGCGGGGGACTTTCGCATGCCAGGAGGCCCAGATCCCTTTGATCCCGACGAAGCCGACCCCATGGATGTGGATCACGTCGATCCCCATCTCCTTGATCAGGTCCGTCTCCCGGCCCGGGAACATCGCGAGTCGGTAGCCCGGATAGTGGCGGAACTCCTTCGCCCGGACGTAGATGGTCCCGGGCTCCCGCCTCCCGCGGCGGCGAGGGTCTTCCGGCGCGAAGACGACGACCTCGTGGCCGTGGGCCTCGAGCTGCCGGCGGGTCGTCAGGACCGACGTCACGACGCCGTCGACGGTGGGCAGGTAGCTATCCGTGAAGAGTGCGATCCGCACGGCATCCACCCCCGTGCGAAGACGCCTCAGGCCCGGTGACTTCCGCGCCTTTTCCAGGACTGTGTATGGTCCGCGCCTCCACGAATGTGCCGTCCCGGCACCGGCCGTCGTGGGCTCTGCTCGCGTCCATCGTTGGCGTGGCGAGAGCCCGACGGCTCGCGTGTCGGTTCACGGTTGGATTTTGGTCAGCCTACTTGAAGTTTGTGGGCGGTCTTTTGTGCATTGATAATACGCCTCCAAGCACGAACGGAAGCGCCCTCGGCGAGGTCGAATTCGTCAATCCGCGACCGCGTAGGAGTTGATGATTTCGACCCCGTGGCCGGCTCGATACGATTGACGGAACCCTGCGGCGACTTTCCGCCGGGCGGATTCGACGGCGGCGAGGAGGGGTCGCCCGAGGGCGAGGTAGGCCGCGGTCGATGCGGCGAGGGTGCAGCCGGCTCCGTGCAAGGTCTTCGGGTACCGCCTCCCGCGAAGTCGCCGCATCCGGCGGCCGTCATAGAGGACGTCGACCAGCGGCCCTTTCGTGTGACCCCCTTTGACGAGGACCGCCTGGGGCCCGAGGCGGAGGATGGCGCGTGCGGCGGCCTCCATCGATTCGACATCCGCGATCCGCGTGCCGGACAACCGCTCCGCTTCGAACCGGTTCGGGGTCACGAGCGCGGCGAGGCCGAGCAGATGGTCCACGAGGGCGTCCCCGAAGTCGTCCTGCTCGAGGCGCGCCCCGACCGTCGCCACCATGACCGGGTCCACGACGAGGGGGAATGTGGTGCCCCGAAGCTCCCTCGCGACGGTCCGAACGATTTCCGCGGAGAAGAGCATCCCGGTCTTCGCCGCCCGGACATCGAAGTCCCCGAGGACGGCGCGGAGTTGCTTCCGGACTTCCGCGACCGGGATCGGGAAGATCGAGTCGACGGAGCGTGTGTTCTGGGCCGTCACGCACGTGATCACGGACGTCCCATGCACCCCGACCGAGGCGAAGGACTTCAGGTCGGCCTGGATTCCGGCACCGCCCCCCGAGTCGCTCCCGGCGATCGTCAGGGCGGTCCGCACGGGCGCGCCATGGAGGGGGCCGGCTTAAGGCTGACGCGGACGACGCCCTGGGCCGCTCCGAGCGGAACAGCGTTAAATAGCGCGTCTCTCTTCGGAACCGAAACCATGCGCGCGCGGAGCGGCCACATCAAATTCGACAAGAAGGTGAAGTGGAAGAACCTCGTGTCCTCGTTCCGACCGCTGTTCCTGAAGTTCCTCGAAGAGACGCAGCAGCTCCCGGAGGACATGGAGAGCGTCGACGTCCTGATCGAGGAGAACCTGCGGGATCTGCGGAACAACCGGAAGCCCGAGGGGTACAACCGCGAAGGGCTCATGCGGATGATCTTCCCGATCTCGAACCAGGTCGAGTTCTACGTGTACGGTCGCGGGAAGACGATCGAAGTCGCCCGCGTGACGGAGCAGCTGAGCCGGATCCTCCAGAAGTATCGGCTCAAGCACACGATCGAGTGGGACCGCCTCAAGGTCCTTGCGGACAAGAAAGACGCGTAGGCCCATCTCCCGCGCAACGGCCCGCCCGGGCACATACCTCTACTTAGAGGTATGATTCGGCGACGATCCGATGGGCTATGAGCGCTCATTCCCGAACACGACGGTCGCGACGACCGAGTATTGCGCGCCTCCGGGGGTGAGGACGCTCTTCTTCAGGTGGATTCGGTCGACCCGGTGACTTCCGAAGACTTCGTCGCGACGGGTCTCGAGGATTCTTCGGACGCGGTCGAGATCGCGGTGGCCTTTTACGCGAGCCAGGGTGACATGGGCCTTCCAGGGGCGTCTCTCCGCCGCGAAGCCGAGGGACTCGAGCGAGGCTTCGACGTCCGCGGCGATTCGACCGATAGGCTCGGCGCCCTCGACGCCGACCCAGACCACGTTCATCCGGGAGAGACTCGGGAACGCCCCGGCTCCTCGAACCGTGATTGGGAACGGTTGGATGTCCGCGCATGCCTCACGGATCGCCGTCACGATTTCGGGGACCAGGCCCTCCTCGGTGTCGCCCAGGAACTTCACCGTGAGGTGCAGCTGGTCCGTGGAGACGACTTTCAGCGATGCGCTCGCCGTGCGGAGCTGCTCCGCAAAGCTTTCGAGCGAAGGCGTCGGTGGAATGTCCACCGCGATGAAGCTGCGGAAGGTCATGGAGGCCCGTCCCCGGGCTTCGGTTCGGGGGTCTCCGCGACGAACCGACCTCGCTCGTCGAAGCGGCCGCGGAGATGACCCTCTCGAACCGCGGTCCGCAGGATTCTCGTGGCAACTTCGCCCGTGACGGAGAGTTCCGTCGCAAGGTCGTTGACCTCGAGCGTCCCCCGGGCCGTCGCATATGCGGCGGCGTGGGCCAACGCGAGGTCCCGTGCGCTCAGCCGTCGGGCGTATGCAAGAAAGTACAGGCCTGGGACCAGGAAGACGAGTGTGCACAGGGTGGCGGCGGCGACGCTGATGACCTGCTGAAGGACGGCGCCGGCGGCGGCGAGGATGGCCCCCACCCCGGCAAGGGCCAGCGAAACCGTCGCGAGCAGGTCGTACCACGTCCGACGGTTCACGCGGTGTCCGCCCCATCAATCGACGACGAGGGTCCCGCGGAACGGTTCGCCGAGGATCGCCGATCGGAGCGCGACCGGATCGCGACCGTGGACCACGCTCAATGGGGTCCGGTCTCGGGCGACGACGCGGGCCGCGACGGGGTCGAAGACGATGCTGGGGCCGGCGGCCTCGTGGCCCTTCCCCGTGAGGTCGATGAGCTCCCGGAAGGTCATGCGCTCGAGCAGCCGTGCATCCGGGTCTTTCCGCGGGTCGGTCGTGTACACGCCGGCGACCGACGTCGCGTTCACGATTCGCGCGGCGTGGACGAATCGCGCGAGGGACGCACTGACCCGGTCCGTCGTATGGCCAGGGCGCGTGCCCGCCATGACGACGATCGGATGGCGACGCGCCAGCTTCGCCGCCTCCGCGTACGTCTTCGCGGGCTCTCGGTTCGCGCGGCCGGCAAGAGCCGCTGCGAGCAGACGCGCATTGAGGCGCGTGACCGCGATGCCGAACTCATCGAGCGTGGGCTCACCGATGCCGAGCGCCCGTCCCGTCTCGATGTAGTATCGCGCGATGCGCCCCCCGCCCGTGACGACGAAGAGTTTCACGCGCGCGGAAACGTCCATCAACAAAGCAGCGAGATCTCGGAGATACCGCGCGTCGTCGTCTCCGGGAACGAGGACGGATCCGCCGAGCGAAACGACGACTTTCTCCATGTGGATGCGGTCTCGACGCAAAAGGTAATGAACGATAAATAACTGTGTGGTGCGAACCAATGAGCGAAATGTCCGGGATGGACAAATACAAGTTCCGCCGCGCCCTGGAGCAGATCGAAGAGGCCGCGGGCCGCGGCACGGAGCTCGTCAGCGTCTACATCCCACCGGGCCGACCGATCTCGGACGTGACCAACTACTTGCGTGCCGAGCTGTCGCAATCCTCGAACATCAAGAGCGCGAGCACTCGGAAGCATGTGACGCAGGCGATCGAGTCCGCGATCCAGCGACTGCGGTCGTACCGCATGCCCCCGCCGAACGGCCTCGTCGTCTTCACGGGCCACAAGCAGATCGGCGCGGACCAGACGGAAATGGTCGCGTTCGTCCTGGAACCGCCCGAGCCGGTCGCGTCGTTCCTGTATCGGTGTGACTCGAAATTCTACACGGCGCCATTGCACGAGATGCTCGCGGAGAAGGACCTCTACGGACTCCTCGTGATCGACTGGAGCGAGGCGACCCTCGGACTCCTGCGCGGCAAGCGGATCGAGGTGATCAAGAATCTGCAATCTCAGGTTCCGTCCAAGCACCGGATGGGGGGGCAGAGCGCCCGGCGTTTCGAGCGGGGCCACGACATCGCGGTCCACGAGTGGTACAAGAAGATCGGCGACCTGATGACGGAGGCGTTCCTGAACCAACCGGACCTCAAAGGGATCATCATCGGCGGTCCTGGCTACTCGAAGGAAGAGTTCGCGACGGGGGAGTACCTCCACCACGAGCTCAAGAAAAAGGTCCTCCCAACCTTTCTTGACACGGGCTACACGGACGAGTACGGCCTTCGAGAGCTCGTCGAGAAGTCGCGGGAGATCCTGAGCGGCCTCGATCTGATGCGGGAGAAGTCGCTCGTGCAGCGTCTGATGGAGGAGATCCGCAAAGAGGACGGCGGCCTCGCCGCGTACGGGGAGGACCAGGTCCGACATGCGTTGCAGCTCGGGGCGGTCGAGACGCTCCTCATCTCCGAGGGCCTGCGCAAGTCCCGGCTCAAGCTCCGCTGCGCGAACGGGGACTGGGAAGGCGAGAAGACCGTCGCGGAGGACGGGGAGTTGCCGTCGTGCCCGAAAGACGGAGGCGCCCTGACCGTCGTGGAGAACCGCGACCTCATCGAAGACCTCACCGCGATCGCGGGCGGAATGGGAACGACGGTCGAACTCATCTCGAACGACTCGGAGGAAGGGCAGCTCCTCTTGCGGGCGTTCGGCGGCATCGCGGCCATCCTGAGATACCGGGTGACGTGATGGGCCACGACCCATGGACCGAGCTCCGGGACCGCGCGGAGCAGGTCCGGCGCACAATCGAGTCTGAACTCCGCGTCACGACCCCGGGCGTTCTCCAGGAGGCTCCCGCCGACCACGGCCTCTTCGCCCTCGCCGCGCACACGTGGGCCAAGGAGCTGAAGACGTCCCCGGCTTCAATCGCGACGCGAGCCTCTCGCGTGAAGCCCGTGTCCCCGTTCGCTCCGCTGCGGGCCGAGGGACCGTACGTCAATTTCACGGTGGACCCGGCTCCCTTCGCGGAGCTGGTCCTCTCCGCCGTACGTTCCGACGGAGAGACGTACGGCACGTCGCCCGCCCGGAAGGAGCGGGTCCTGCTCGAGCACACGAGTGCGAACCCCACCGGTCCGTTGCACGTCGGCCGGGCCCGCAACCCGTTCCTCGGCGATGCCTTGGTTCGCCTCATGCGCGCCGCCGGCTACAAGGTCACGAGCGAGTACCTCGTCAACGACATCGGACGCCAGATGGTCCTGCTCTACTGGGCCGTCGCCCATCTTCCCGAAGACCCGTCCGATTCAGAGGAGCGGATCGAGTACCGCTACGTGAAGCTGTATCAGAAGGCGAGCGCCAAACTCGAGGGCGATGAGACCCTGAAGCGTGAGATCGAACGGCTCACGCAGCGCTTCGAGGGTGGCGACGTCCAGCTGACGAAAGACATCCGGAAAGTCGGGGAGGCCGTCCTCGGCGGCATCCTGGAAACCCTTCGCCGCGTCAACGTGACATACGACTCGTTCTTCTGGGAGAGCGACGCGATCCTCGATGGGAGCGTCCAGCGGGTGATCGAGCGTCTGATGCCCCTCGGCAAGGAGGAAGACGGCGCCCGCTACCTCGACCTGACCGGTTTCGGCCTGGAGGGAGACGCCGCGAAATACTTCTTCGTGCGGCGCGACGGGACGTCCCTGTACACGACCCGGGACATCGCGTACCATCTGAACAAGATGGGCCGGTGTGACGTCGCGATCGACGTCATCGGAGAGGACCACAAACTTTCGTTCCAGCGATTGAAGGCCGCCTTCCAGCTGATGGGGATCGACTGGGCGCCGGAAACGATCTTCTACGCCTTCGTCAACCTGCCGGAGGGCCGGATGTCGACGCGCAAAGGACGCGTGGTCTACCTCGATGATCTGATCGATGAAGCGATCGATCGCGCGTATGCGGAGGTCGCGAAGCGCCGCGAGGATCTCCCGGAGGCGAGGAAACGGGAGATCGCCCAAACGATCGGGGTGGCGGCGGTCCGCTACAACATCGTTCGCGTCCAGGCGGAGAAGGCGATCACGTTCCGCTGGGAGGAGGCTCTGAGCTTCGAGGGCAACTCCGCGCCGTTCCTCCAGTACGCCCACGCGCGTGCGTGCAGCATTCTCGCCAAGGCTGATGGACACGGCCCTTCGGACCTGCGTCTCCTGGTGCACCCGCAGGAACAGATGTTGATTCGCTGGATCGCCAAGTTCCCTTCGACCGTGCGGGAGGCCGCGGAGGGTCGCCGCGTCCACGCCGTCGCGGGGTACGCCGCGGACTTCGCGTCCCAGTTCAACCTGTTCTACCGCGACTGCCCCGTCCTTGCCGCGGAACCCGCGAGCCTTCGGGGGGCGCGTCTCGGCCTGGTCGATGCGTCCCGCGTCGTGCTGAGGAACGCACTGGACGGTCTGGGGCTCACCGCTCCGAAAGAAATGTGAGATCTCGGGGAATTGGAAACGGAAGGACGGCGCCTAGAGGCGCTTCTTCTCTTCCTTGACTTCCTTCCTCGGCCGCTTCTCCTCGCCGGCGCCTTTCTCCCGTCGTCGGCCGCGGATCGGGCGCCACTCGCCGGCCTTGATCTTGCGCCGCGCGTACATCCCGAATACGAAGAGGACGATCACGCCGATCACGCTCAGGTAAATCGCGTAGGGCTGCCATGCCGGCTGTCGGACGTTCACGGGCAGGGAGGCGCAGTTCTCCGCGGTGCGCCAGGTGTACGGCTCTGTGGCGTCGTATGCGCACAGCTTGATTGTCTTGTTCCCTTGCCCGAAGAGAGGGACCGTGAACACGAGCCTGACGGTGTCGCCTGCGGCGATTGAACGGTTCGACGTCGGATTCCCGTTCTTGTCGAACCACTGGGCCTGTTGGGCTAGCAGGCTCGTCTGGCCCCCGCTGATCGCCGAGAGGTTCGTGACGACGAGGGCGGCGGCCAAGCGGTTCGCTTTGTTCGTCACGTTGACCGAGACCGTCACGGAGTCACCTTCCGCCGGATCGGCCGGGCTGACCTTCATGGAGCTCTGATGGGTCGTCGGGTCGAGCGCAATGAACAGGTCGGCGTGGAGCGAGTTGTCGATCTGCACCGTGATGTTTCGACTGAGGTTGCCCCAATTCCACTTGCCGTTCGGGAAGCCCGTGTCATGCACGGCGAGCTTGACGTTGTAGCTCAGGTTCCACTCCTGCCACGCGAAGCTGATGTTGACCCCCGAGAACGTATGGGTCGGCCCGGGGGAGCCCACCAACGGCCCCGGGATCGTCCATGTGAAGGTCAGTGCGGAGTTATTGTTGTAGTCATCCGTGGTCCTGGATGCATTCAGGGCGATCGTCTTCCGCTCAAACGGACTCGTGATCACGCCCCAGTCTTTCTCCGGGTCGAGGATGTCGAACGCGGTGACGGGGCCCTTCGTGTCGTTCACGATGGCAGTCATCGTCGCGTTGGCGGATTTCCAGCCCACGCTGTCCGTGACCGTGAGGTTGATCGTGAAGGTCCCCGGTTTCTGGAGGGTCCAGCTTACAATGCGCCCCGTCGCATCCGTGACCCGGTCGCCGTTGAAGTCCCAGGCGTATCCGGAATCCAGGATCACCCCGACCTTCCCGGTGTATGCGAAGTCCGTCGACGCGCTCCCGTCGAAGCGGACGACCGTGCCTTCATCGACGCGGAGCGTGAGGCCGTTCGCGATGTTGCTCCCGGTCTTGTTCGTCTTGATGTTCGCGGTCGGGACCTGGTCGTCGACAAAGAGGGTGATCTCCCGGTAGGTCAGGTTCCCGCTCACCTCCCTCACGGTCAGGTTGACGGTCGACTGGCCCGCCTGCGTGTACGTGAAGTTCGTCCGGATGCCCCAGGTGGTCGTGCCGGGCGGCGTGAACCTCCAGGTGAAGTTCGCGGCCGTGATGTGGCCATTCGGATCCGCGCTGTCTTCCCCGCTCAACGTCAACGAGGTATTTCCCGCGACGTACGCCTGGTAATTCGTGAACGTGGCGTTCACCACATGGAATTTCCCGACCTGGGCGACGACCTTCGCCCTCGCGGTGCCGACGACGCTCTGGGAGATCTTCATCCGGGCTTGCGGCGTCCCGGAGGTCACTCCGGGGTCCATGGTGACCGTCGTGAAACCCGCGCTGGTGACGGGGGCATTCGACGGAACGAAGGTCGTCGTGTTCAGCTCGTATCGCTTCGGCAAGATGACGACATAGACGTAGTCCTGGTAGACCGTGGTGTTCGTGTCCGGAACCATCGTCAGGTTCACGAAGTAACTTTTCCCGCCCGCCGCGATGTAGGGCGGCGCCTGTTTGATCTTGTATTGCGTTGGCGTCGTTGTGTTGAGCCACACCCTCGCTGTAGGAGTGCCTAGGGTGGGGCTCACAGTCACCCCGCAGGGACCGGCGGTTGAGTTGTACGACCGACCATTCGTCGTGAGGAAGCCGTCCGTCGCCACGTATGCGGGCCCTTTGTTGCAGATCCAGGTCTGGAATGCCGTGATCTCCCCCGAGCTCAAGATTCCGTCACCATTTCCGAGCGTGGAATCAATTTGGAGGCGTAGGTCCCGAAGGTTCGTGGGTCCGAGTCCTGACAAGGTACTGTCGGCGTTCAAGGTGATGTTACGCCATACAGTGAGGTTGTTCCAGTCCGAGGCCACGTAAGCCACGGTCGTATTGTACCGCTCCTGGGGCGCTGGTTGGAGGATCACGTCGTGGGGAGTCTGGGCTCCTGTCAAGGTCAGCGTCTCTCTTGAGGAGAGGTACCCGTCTGCATCGACGATGAGGTCATACTGTCCATTGGGCACTCGTGCGGTTTCGAATTGGTAGAAGCTATTGCTTACAGTCCCCGGAATCAGGCGGGAGATGCTGGCGTTCCCGGCGGTGAAGGGGTTGTACAGCCAAGCGACGACCCCCGAACTGAGGAAGGCGCCGCTCTGGCTCTGAACTTGCCCGAACAGCTCGACCGTCCCGGTCAGGGTCAACGTGACGGCCGACACCGCGCTGACGTCGACCGTTTGCTCGATAGTAACGAAGTTTGGCGCCGAGGCCCGCAACTGGAAGGAGGCGGGCCATAGCGTGAGGTTCACGACCCCCGTGGACCCGGTCGTACCTTGGGCGACAGGTTGGACCCGACCCGTCGGGTTCGTCGACTGGTATGCGGCTACGGTCGCCCCCTGGATGGGAGAACCTCCATCTTGCACGGTCACCGCGAGTGACTTGGCCGGGGTGCCGTGAGGGAACATGCACAGGTCAATCCTCTTGTTCTGGCTCCCGTCGAACCGTACGTTGGTCCGGTTTTCATTAGGATAGTAGTTGGGGTGGTTGCCCGCAATCGTATACGTGGCTGGCGGCGGCTGATTGAACGCGTATACGCCGGCTCCATTCGTGGTCGTCGTGGCTGGTGCCACGATCCCATTCACATCGATGAGGGTCACGGTCGCACCGGAGACGACCGGCAGCGGTCCTCCACAGGTATTGACGACCCCGGTGACCTGAACTGCGGCGCGGGCGGTCATGGGGACGAGGGCCGTGAAGCCAAGGGCGAGCACGAGGAAGACCGCGAGCGCGCGGATCGCCCGGTGTCCGCTCAGATGCATTCGGGTTTCTCCTCTCTCGCACTCAGTCGCTCCGTCCCTCCTTGACGCAACCCGTTCGAAGGGCCGGAGAATGCGGCGAATTGAGTGACGCTATTTAAGTGTAATGGGACATCCGGCGGCCCGGCAACATCAGGCGGCCGTTCGCGGAAAGTTCCATAGCGGCGTGGCCTATCCACGGACCTCGTGGCCTCGGACTACGCGCTTGCGGCCGCGACCTTCGTCTTCCTCGTGACATACGTCCTCATTTCATTGCGGACCGTCCGTCGATTCCCCATCGAGCGGCCCGCGGTGGCGATGCTCGGCGGGGCGCTGATGCTCGTCCTCGGCGTCCTCACCCCGGCCCAGGCACTCCTCGCGATCAACCTCGATGTGATCGT
>VBLV01000009.1 GCA_005879045.1 Methanobacteriota archaeon
TTCGGAAAGACCTCGCGGTCCCGTTGACTCGTGCCGGATCCACGGAGCCCGTGCATCTTCAGCGGACCGGTCTCGGGGTGACGCTCGGGGTGACGGTCGGCGTGGCGGCCGCGTTCTTTGCGTCCCCGACCCCGGTCTGGCTTCCTTTAGTCGCCCTCGCGGGCGGCTCGTTCGTCCTGTTTTTCCTGCCGTTCTTTGCGAAGACGACCGCACGGACCCTGATCGCGAAGGTGGACTGGAGCATCATCCTCTTCTTCGTCGGCCTCTTCATCGTCCTCGAGGGGGTCCGCGTCTCCGGACTCTCCGCCGCGATCCAGGGCGGCTTCACGTCCACGGTGGGCGGCCAGTCCGGCGGCCTCGTCTGGCT
>VBLV01000178.1 GCA_005879045.1 Methanobacteriota archaeon
GCCTTCGCCCCGCCGAAGTCCGCCGCGAGCCCTTCGGCGACCCGCTTGAGGGCGGCCTGCGGGCTGCCCTTCTTCACCTTGACCGTCAGGACGGGCTTGTCGAGTTGCGGATGGCCCGTGTAGTACAACGCGTCCTCGACATCCGGGTCTTTCAAGAGGGCCGTGATGAGCGGATAGATGACCGTGTCGTCGGCGTTCACGATCTCCAGACGAACGGAGTCTTTCTGTTTCTCGAGGAGGCGGATCTGCATTGGAAAGTGCGAGTGGGTCCCGCCACTTAAGTCTTTGCGGTCCTGCGCGCGGTCACGACCGGAGTCGAATCGAAATGTCGATGAAACAGCGCGCCGGTTTGCCCCAGACGTACACCGCCTGGGCACGATGCGCGGACGTCTGAGGGATTAGGTGGACCTTGCTGATTTTCCGTCCGACCGCGATCAGTTTCTCGCCCGCGACGGCATCGCCCGGATCACGGAGTTCGGTCAACGATTCCCTCCTCCATCAGGCGGTAGACGACCCGGAACCCGAGCTCGAAGTCGATGCCCAACGCCTCGCAGATCTCCGATACGAAAGCGGACGGCTTCCGCCGCAAGTACTTCACGATGGCCGCGCGCGCCTTGGGCTCTGTCCAGGTCCTGACGACCACCACCTTGGAGTCCCGAAGCTCCTGAACGTACGCTTCGATCGCCCGCTCCAGGAGTTCCGTTCGAGACTTCATGTGCGCCCGGCCGACCAAATCGTCAACCTCCCCGAGAAGTTTGGATGGAAGGCGGAGCGAAATTGTCGGTTTCCGCATCTTGCGGTTTTGCATGTATTGCATGTATTGCACGACGTCTACTTAACCTCATGTGCTCCAGTCAGTCTACATGGCTCGAGCGGCTCGGGACCGAAGGGGCCATGTGCCGGGTTCACTATCCAGGTCCGGTGAATTCGGAATGGTGCAGAAGATCATCGATGTGGCCGGCTCCTCGCCGACGAGCTTTGCGAAAGCTGCGGACGATGCGGTAAAGACCGCTGCGGAGACGGTCCGGAACCTGAAATGGGCCCGCGTGTCCGAGCTCGAGATGGAGCTCGACGGGAAGAAAGTGAAGTCGTACCGCGTCACGGTCCGGATCTACTTCGACGTCGAGCGCTGACCCTCACTCGATGTGGTCGTGGACTCGCAGGACGTTCCCGAACGGGTCCCACATCGTTCCCGCGTGCGCTCCGTTGCGCCGAACGCGGATCCCCTTCGACTCCAGGTCCGACGCGGCGGCCTCGAAGTTCTCCACATGGAATTCGAACGGCCTCGAATCGCCTTTCGGGCCGAGCGCGACTTTCGGAATCTCGGACGTTCGCCACAGGGTGAGCTGTCCTCCCTTCGTCTCGATCACCGTCCAGACCGGACTCCCTTTGCCGACCACGCGGAACCCGAGCAGATCGCGATAGAAGGCGAGGGCCTTCTCCATGTCATCCACGGGGAGGAGGATGTGACCGATGTCCTGGACGACTCCCACGGAACCGCCATGGTCTTCCGGGGATATATGGAACCGCCGGCGCGGAGATTTCGACGGCCGTCCGAAGGAACCTAAATAGGTCCGAGGTTCCATCGCGTCATTCTCATGCCTCCCGGCGACGAGCCGACCGCGGAGTCCTTCGAGTCGGAGGCCACGGAGCTCCTCGAATCGATCGGGCGGGCCCGCAAGAAAGTCGAGGGGATCGCGGGCGTCCTCGACGGCACCCTGGATCGATATCGCGAGCGGATCGATCGTCTCATCCGCGAGAGCGAAGTCGACAACTGGCGCCAGGTGAGGATCTTCACGCGGGACGTCGAGACGATCGCGGCGGACCTCGGGAAAGCGGTGAAGGAGAAGCGTCTCTCGCCTCGGCTCGTGGCCTGGCTCGATGCGGCGCTTCGGAAGGCCCGCCGGCGAGACTTCTACGGGGCGCGGAAGGCGTGGCGACGCCTCGACCGGATCGCGGAGCAGGGCGCCGAAGTCCGACGCTTGCAGGGCCGATACCGCGAGGCGTACCGCTCCATCGAGTCCCGGATCCGACAACTGAAGACGCAGGTCGAACGCCTGGAGAAAATTCCCAAGCCACCGACATCTCCCGAGGAGGCGCGCGCGTTCAATGAATCGGTCGACCGATTCAACGAAGCATCGACCGCAGCGTATCTGGATTTCCTGTCGCGGGCCCGGGCGGACCTCGCGATCCCGCTCCTCCTCGACGCCGGCCAGGGCGGGGGGATCGGCGTGCCCGCGCCGCCCCCCGGCTCCGATCCCGATCCGCTCATGCGGCTGCTGAGCAACGCGAGCCCGCAGGTCGAGGCGTTCCGAGGCCGCACGTTCTACGGCCTGCTCGAGCTCCCTGGATACTCGGATGCGAAACTCACGCACATCTACGGGGACTCGCGGCTGATCCGAGGCGCCTTGGACGAGGCATGGTCGTGGCTGAAGGCGATCCGCGAGGACGAGCGGCGCTCCCTGCAGATCCAATGGAGCGAAGACGCCCTGATGCTCCGAAGGCGGGTTCCTTCGGTCGTCGCGTTCCTCGAGCGGCTCGGGAAGATGAACGACGCGGCGGACCGTGGACGCGAACTCGTCGCGTCGCTGAACGACGGCCGATTCGAATCGCATCAGACCGCGGCGCGCTTGTACGCGACCCACGGGGAAGCCGCGGAGCGAAAGTGGCGGGGCGCCCTCGCGAAGGACATCGAAGGGATGCGCAAGGAAGCCGCCGAACTCAGCGCGGTCCTGAAGAAGTTCACGGATCCAGCCAAGGTCGAAAGCGGG
>VBLV01000179.1 GCA_005879045.1 Methanobacteriota archaeon
GAGGTCGACGCCTCGTGCTCCATCTGCGCCGTCGGTTCCTGGACCTGGATGTCCGGGAAGGTGAACGCGGCGCACGTCGACCCGATCAGGAGGGAATCGCACTGGCTGTAATTGCGGGAGTTCGTCGCGCCCTTGTGGATCTGCACCCGGCCGCGGTACGTGTTCCGCCCATATCCGGCGGAGATGCCCTTCGAGATGATCGTGCTGCGGGTGTTCTTCCCGATGTGCAACATCTTCGTGCCCGTGTCGGCCTGCTGGTAGTTGTTCACGAGCGCGACGGAGTAGAACTCGCCGACCGAGTTGTCTCCCTGGAGGATGCAGCTCGGGTACTTCCAGGTGATCGCGGAACCGGTCTCGACCTGCGTCCAGGAGACTTTCGAGTTCGCGCCGAGCGCCTTCCCGCGCTTCGTGACGAAATTGTAGATCCCGCCCTTGCCGTTCTTGTCCCCGGGATACCAGTTCTGGATCGTGGAGTACTTGATCTCCGCGTTGTCGAGGGCGATTAGCTCGACGACCGCCGCGTGGAGCTGGTTCGTGTCGCGGATCGGGGCGGTGCAGCCTTCGAGATAGCTGACGTACGCGCCTTCGTCCGCGATGATGAGGGTGCGCTCGAACTGGCCGGTGTCCTGCGCGTTGATCCGGAAGTACGTGGACAGTTCCATCGGGCACCGCACCCCTGGCGGCACGTAGGCGAACGAACCGTCGCTGAAGACGGCGCTGTTCAGCCCCGCGAAGAAGTTGTCGTTGAAGGGCACCACGGTGCCTAGGTATTTCCGCACGAGGTCCGGGTGTTCCTGGACCGCCTCGGAGAACGAGCAGAAGATAATCCCGAGCTCCGCGAGCCGGTCCTTGAAGGTCGTCGCGACGGAGACGCTGTCGAGGACCGCATCGACCGCGACGCCGGCGAGGCGTTCCTGCTCTTGCAACGGGATTCCGAGTTTCGCGTACAGGTTCCGAATCTCCGGATCCACGTCCTCGAGGCTGTTCACCGGCTTCTTCGGCTTCGGCGCGGCGTAGTAGATGATGTCCTGGTAGTTGATCGGTGGATAGGTGACGTTCGACCACTTCGGCTCCTTCATTGTGAGCCAGTGGCGGTACGCCCGGAGACGCCACTCGAGGAACCACTCGGGTTCGTTCTTCTTGCGCGAAATGAGCCGGACGATGTCCTGGTTGAGGCCCTTCGGCGCCTTGTCCTCATCGAGATCGGAGACGAAGCCGTACTTGTACTCCTGCTTCGCCATTTGCTCTTGGATAACGCTCTTGGAAACCATAGTCGGGCCTCCCGTTTTCGAGAAGCGGAATGGAAACTATAACGTTGTTATATATATCTTTGGTCGTACGTGCGGCGAATGACGCGCACCCTGGGTCGATGACGCGATTCGCGGCGGAAGACTTAAGACGACGGCCCGCGTTCGAACGGGTCGAGACGCGATTCGTTTGATGGCCCCCCAGCAACTGCCGCTCACCGTCACGGAAAGCGCGGTCCGGCGCATCCGCGTGTTGCGGCAGAAGGAGAACCAGCCAGCCGCCGCCCTCCGTCTGCGGATCATCGCGGGCGGCTGCAGCGGGATGCAGTACCGGATGGACCTCGCGGAGGCCGCGCGGCCCACGGACATCGTCGTAGCCGAGCAAGACGTGAGCGTGTTCGTCGACCCGAAGAGCCTGACGTATCTCCAAGGGTCGAAGCTCGAATGGGAGGAAGACCTGTTCGGCGGCCAGTTCAAGATCACGAACCCGAACGCGAAGCACTCCTGTTCGTGCGGCCTGAGCTTCACGATCTGAGGATGCGTCACAGCGCGTTCGCGAGCATCTCGGCGAGGTCGACGATGCTCAGCGTCATGTTCCGTTGACGGGCCACACCTTCGAAGTGCATCTCCGCATGAGGGCACGTCGTGACGAGGGTCGTCGCACCGGTGTCCTCGGCCGCGTCGAGCCGGCGCTGCGCAACGCCGGCGGCTTGCTCCGGAAACACCGCGGGGAAGCCTCCGCCCGCCCCGGAGCACAGCGAGTCCTCGTGGTGGGGCAGGATTTCCAGGACCTTCAGGTCCCGGATGAACTTGAGGGCCTGTCTCGGAGGTTCGTACACCTTCGTCACGCGGGACATGTGGCATGCGTCGTGAAACGCGATCTTCTGCGGGAGAGGCTTCGTGAACGTGATCCGCTTCTCCCGGATCAGCTTCTCGATGTAGTGGGAGATGTGGAAGACGCTGTACGGCGGATTGCCACCCCACTGCTTGTAATCCCGAGCGAACGCCCGGTAGCACTCGGCACAGGCCGTGATGAGGACCTTCGCGCCGG
>VBLV01000180.1 GCA_005879045.1 Methanobacteriota archaeon
CTGGAGCCGGAAGACCGGGACGCGTTCTACATGCTCGAGGACTCCGGCATCCTGACGACGGAACGAGAGGAGACGACCCTCTACGACGGGCGGGAGTGGCGAATTCACTACTGGATGTTCCGGAAGGAACGGATCGCCGAACTCGTCGAGGCGCAGAAGGCGAAAGAAGAGGCCGAGAAGATGGGGTCCATCTACGACGACGTCCCCGAAGATTTCTGGGCATCCCGCAAGGAGAAGCCCGAGGCGCCGAAATAGGCCTCAGGCGAAGGCCAGCTGAACGGCGCCGCCGTGGCGCCGGACGAGATCCATCGCGAGCGAGTGAGGCAGGGCCATCCGTCCGTCGCGGAACGGGAACGCCCGATCGAACTTCTCCACGGCCCGCAAGGCTTTCGCGCCCAGCTCGTCCGTGAGATAGGCGCTGTCCGAGTCCCCGGAGGCGACCAGGGTGAGGGGCAGCCGGAGCTCGGCCGCCCTCGTCCGGGGTGAGGACGGCCGCGAGACGGTCGAGGGCCGCCCGGTCGAACGGGTGCGGGTCCCCCTCCCGCGTGCGGCACTCCGGCTCCGGCTCCGAGAGGAGACGCGTCAGGCTCTTCTTCTCGACGACGAGCCCGGCGTTCAGCCGGCCGAGTTCGAACGAGATCCATCGGTCGAAGGGGCCGGCGGCCGCCATGCCGCTTTCATCGCCTCGGGCGGATTAAGCTTTCCGGGGTCCGATAGGGTTTTCAACCCCGATTCTGTTCCGGATAGCGGAGGGGGAAATTGGCAACCAGCCTCACTTGTCCTCGCTGTGGCACCTCGAATAAGCTCGGAACGATGTTCTGCACGAACTGCGGGAGTCCCTTGTCCGCAGGGACGCCGGCGCCGTCCGGCGCTCCGCCGATGTACCCGGCGCCCGGAGCCTACGGAGGCGCGATGCCTGGCCTGCCATCGGCGTGGGACGTGGGGCGGCGCAAGCAAATCGACCGCACGAAGACCGGACTTCTCCTGCTCCTCATCGGCGGGCTCATTTCATGGATTCCGATCATTGGGTTGTTGGGAGGCGTGCTCTTGCTCGTCGGCGCGATCCTCGTGATCCTCGGGCGCAAGGCGTTCGGCTCGACCCACGCTCGGAACGTCGTCCTGGCGATCGTGCTGTTCTTCGTCGGGATTATCATTGGCGTCATCGCTGGAGTGCTCTTCGGCGTGGCCGTGTTTTCTACCGTCGCTTCGCAGAACCCGTCGACCGCGGCGAGCGCGCTTGCGAGCGCCTTCGGCACCCTTCTCGTCGGGGCGATCATCGCGGCCGCGGTCAGCGGCATCGCGTCCGTCCTGTTCACGTATGCCTTGCAGAAGCAGACCGGACGGATGTTGCTCTGGGCCGGGTACGCCGCCAATCTGGCGATTTCGATTGCGATTTACGTGATCATCGCGCCGCTCATTTCGGACGCGGTCAATCAAGCCGTGTCCGGGGGAACGTACAACCCCGCCCCGGTCGTCGCCCTCCAGGGCCAGTTGAGTGCGTTGGGCTATCTGAGCGTGATTCCGGCTCTTCTGTTCGCCGCCGCGACGTATCTGGCATGGGCCCGCGTGAGCCACGGGGAGATTCCGGCGCCCACGGTTCCACCGGGGATGCCCATGTCGACCATGCCGCCGCCGGGCGGCCCGTTTCCCCCGCCCTAAACCATGGTCGGTCGGCGATAGACGTGACAGGCAGACGCCTGCCACGTTCACTTCTTCTTTGAGATCACGTGGGTCACGAAAAACTTCTGGCCGTCGTGGTTCAGCGCGAGCGCGTTGTGATCGTGGTTCATCCAGCGCATCTTGATGCACCGCAGCCGCAGCTGGACATCGGTCTCGCCGACCTCGACCTGCCGGAGGTTCAGGATGCCGTCGGCCAGGAAGTCCTCCCCCCACTGGGCGAGGCGCGTCGAGCCGAACGGTTGTTCCGCGATCAGGAACGTCGTGAGGCCGAGCTCCTTGATCGAGGACAGGAAGTGGAACATCTCTCGCCGCGGCGTCTTGATTTCGGAGAGGGCGTAGAGAGCCTCGAGGCTGTCCAGCGCAAGGACGCCGTAGCCGCTCGCGCTCACGGCCTCCTTGATGATCTCGTACAGGATCGTGAACCAGTCTTTCGAGGACTCCGAGCGCGCCAGCCCCCGTCGGAGCTGGCCCATGTCCAGGATGTACACGCTCGACTCGTGGAGGTTCTTCATCCCCATCCGCGCGGCGCCGGCCTTCAGGCTGTCCATGTCCTGCTCCAGGCTCACATAGAGCGACTTGACGCCGTTCAGGCGCGCGTTCTCGTGCATCATCCACAGGATGAGGGAGGTCTTCATCGTCCCCGGCGTGCCGGCGACGAGGACCGTGCTGCCCCTCGGGATTCCGCCGCCGAGGGCGCGGTCGAGTCCGTCGACATACGTCTGGAGCAGGGGGACCTCGATGTCCATCGTAGGCCGCACGACGAGGTCTTCGTTATAAAGCGATGGCGTCACCGTTATCGAGGGAGATATTCATAGGTGAAAAGTATTCGCCAAAACCCGATTTCGGAAGGAATGCTTTTGTAGCCGCCGTCCCTTGCGCCCGGCGAGAAGGGATGGCCAAGCGGGATGACGCAGCCCTGAAGCTGCTCCGCTGGGAGCTCGAGGGCCATGGCAAGGTCGTCATGGAGGCGATGCTGCGCCACCCCGACAAGAGCTTGGCCGAGGCCGTCGACCTGATCGAGCAAGAGGTTCCCGCCTTGTCCGCGAGCGACCGATCGACGAACGACTCGCCCGGCGAGATGCCGGCCCCTGCGGCCCCGTCGCGGCCCCGGTCCCCGCCGGAGCTCGACGCCCTGAGTCAGGAGTTCCAGACGTTCCGGCACCTCCTCCATCCCAGGGAGGCGAAAGAGGTCGAAGCGACGCTGAAGGAACTCGTGCGGAGCCAGGACCGGGCGGCGATGTCGGCCCTCCGGCGGCGGCTGCGGGCCCTGTCCCTCCAGGCCGCCTTCTGGTCCGAGCTCGCCGCGGGGCACAAGGAGTCGAACGCGATCGCGCTCGTGATCCTGCGGAAAGGCCGCGAGGTCCTTGCGAAGGCCGGCGAGACCGCGTACCTCGACCAGCCCGAGGTCGCCGAGATGATCCGCCGGGAATCCGAGCGGCGGGCGAAGGGCACGTATGTCCTGCATCTCCCGGTCGGCCGACTCGTCGTGATGACGGGTGAAGGCGCGTCAATCGCCGCCCTGTTCCGGCGGGCGCCCGGGAAGGACGTCGTGCAGGTGCTCGTGAAGACGGTCGAGGCGATCGAGGAAAACAAGGCCGCGGCGACGAAGACGTTCGGCAACGAGAAGCTCGCGGGGAAGTACGCCGAAGCGCTCCTCAAGCTCCTTCAAAAGACCTCACTCTGACGTCGCGCGGGCGGCCTGGAACCGGCCGTCGTTCCGGCTCAGCGCGTAATATCCGCGCTCGTGCCGTGCCCGGCGCATCTTCACGCACCGCAGGCGCAGCTGGACGTCCGCGGCGCCTCGCTCGACCTGCCCCAGGTACAGGATCCCGTCCGCGAGGAACTCTTCTTCGAACGACGACAGTTTGCCAGGGTTCCCGGACGGGACTTCGGAGATCAGGAAGCACGTCGCGTGCAAGGACTTGAGGAAGCCGAAGAAGTGGAACAGTTCTCGGCGCGGGTTGTTCAGGTGGCTCAGGCTGTAAAGCGCCGCGAGGCTGTCGAGGGCGATGAGGTCGAACGTGTTCACCCGCACTCGTTGGTCGATGTACTTCTGGAGGACGTCGAGCCAGTTCTTCGTGGGCTCCTCGTCTTTGTGTTCCAACCGGATCCGGCCGACATCGAGGATGTACAGCTCCATGTCGTCCAGGCCGGTCATGCCGAGGTCCGTCATCGCGGCGTGGAGGTCCTCTTGGCTCTCTTCCAGCGTGATGTAGAGGGCCTTGGACCCGGCCTTCACGTTCTCGTACAGAATCGAGAAGGTCAGGGCCGTCTTCATCGTCCCCGGGGTGCCGGCGACGAGGACGAGCGAGCCGCGTGGGATGCCACCGCTGAGCGCCTCGTTGAAGCCCTCGACGTACGTCTTCAAACGGTCCATGGGAGGACCGTCGCACGAGCCGACCGGCGCTATAAGTGGGTGATGGGGAGATTATCATGCTTGAAAGGAGACGCCACGGGATTCGCACACTCCACCGACAGGTTGACCCCTCCCGGGAACCTACCTCTAAACAGAGGTAGTTCCATGCGGATCGGCTGCGGTCTCCGAGTCCATCGGATCGACGGGAACGAGTATCTGTACTTCTGGCACTACGAGAGAGAGAATGGTCGCAGTCGTCGTCGGGAGGATTACGTCGGGCCGGCTCGGGATCCTGCGTCCAGGCAGAACGGCGGGCGGAAGCTCCTCGCGTACTATCGTCGGATCCAAGCCGATGTCTCGTCGAGGATTGCCCGTCTCGAACGTTCCGCGTAGGCCGTTCGGTCGATCCTTTTTCGCGACCGGTCCTACCTCTGAACAGAGGTAGGTTCGAGAGGAGGCTCCGGGCCGTCGGGGTGGCAGGATTACCTATATCCGGGTCACGAACCTACGCCGGCCGCGATGGCCCTCGAGGCGATCCCGCAGGCCTTGTGGTTCTTCCTCCCCGCCTTCGTCGCGAACCCGATGGCGGTCGTCTTCGGCGGGGGGACGCCCATCGATTTTGGCCGAACCCTCCGGGATCGCGAGCGGCTCTTCGGCGACGGGAAGACGTGGCGGGGCCTCGTGGGCGGCACGTTGTCGGGGGCGTTCCTGGGTCTGCTCTTGACCGCGCCGTTCAACCTCTTCGCGCCGAGTTCCACGTGGTCGTTCGGACCGGTCGGCGTGGCGTTCGGGGCGTCCGCGGTCCTGGCCCTCGGCGCGCTCCTCGGGGACCTCGCGGGTGCGTTCCTCAAGCGACGGATGCACAAGCCCCGCGGTGCGAAAGCCCCCGTCCTCGACCAGTACGATTTCGTCGTCGGGGCGCTCCTCCTGAGCCTCACGATTCCCGCATGGTCGGTCCCGCGGTTCTTCTCCGGTGATGCGCTCCTTGGACTCGTTGCCATCATCCTTATCACGCCCGCCCTGCATCGGGCCGTGAATGTCATCGGATTTCGAATCGGCCAGAAACAGGAGCCATGGTGAGCTCGACCGGCCGAGCTTCGTCGCCGCGCTGAAGGCCTCCGGGGCCCTCCAGTTCGGGACCTTCACCCTCGCGTCCGGCAAGACGTCCTCTTACTACGTGGATATCAAGAAGGCCATCACCCGACCGGATCTCTTGCGCCGGATCGCGAAGGCGATGGCTCCGTATGCCCGGGGAGCGAGCCGGATCGCGGGCGTCGAGCTCGGTGCCGTTCCTATCGCCGCCGCCGTGAGCCTCGCGAGCGGCAAGCCGTACATCATTGTTCGCAAGGCTGCGAAGGAGCACGGCACGAGGCACGACTTCGAAGGCGAGTTGCATCGAGGCGATCTCGTGTTGTTCGTCGAAGACGTCGTGACGACAGGCGGCACGTTGCGGGGCGCGATTGATCGGCTGCGCGAGCACGGCGCGGTCGTCGAGGACTGCGTGTGCGTCGTCGACCGAGAAGAGGGCGGGGCGATCCTCCTGGCCGAGATCGGTGTGCGGCTTCACGCGCTCCTCCGCGCGAGCGAACTGATCGGCTCGTGAATACGGCTCCGCGCCGACCTCAGATCCGTCATCGTCCACAGAAGAACCCTCGAAACACTTTCGGCTATCTCCCCTCGGTCAGTTGATACCTC
>VBLV01000188.1 GCA_005879045.1 Methanobacteriota archaeon
CCCGGAGCGGGGATCGTCGGGGCGAGCGGCCTACTGTTGGGCCTCGGCCGCCTGTACGAGATGAACGCGGTGTGCCTCATGGGCGAGACGTCCGGATATTTCGTCGATCCGAAGTCCGCGCAGGCGGTGCTCGAGGTGCTGACGAAGTACCTCGGGATCGAGATCTCCTTCAACGAACTGGAGACGAAGGCGAAGCAGATCGACCAGATTACGTCGAAGCTGAAGGACATCGAGGCCGCGCCGGAGACGCCGGACAAGCGCGAAGACCTCGGGTATATTGGATAGGCGCGAAATCTCTATACGCCCGACGCGGCCTTAGCCTGGCCACAGGGATGGGCGACGACGAGAAGCGCAAGGCCTTTTTGAAAGGCTTCGAAGAGGGCCTGAAGTCCGCGTGGCGGGAGATTGCCTCGCTGATGTCCCGCGGATATTCGTCGACGGAGCTCATGGTGTTCGCCAAGTCGAAGATGGCGGTCTTGTACCGCGACGTCGAGGCGATGGAGGCCCGCCTCATCGACGAAGAAGGCATCCCGGTCGTGGGAGGCGGCGAGCTGGCCACGAAGAAGGACCTGCGCCGTCGAGGCGCATACCTCGTGCGGGAGCCGAAAGCGGATCGTGTGTTCGAGTTGTTCGGGGACCTGCTCCGGAGCGAGGCACGCGGCCTATGCATCACCCGAATCCATCCCGATGACGCGCGGACGCGTTATGGCCTCGAGACCGCGGGTTTCATCTGGCTCTCGAAGTCCCCCGGTCAGAAAGGAAAAGACATGGCCATCGCGGAGCCGACTGCCTTGGTCGACATCGCGTCCGCCATCTCGGAGTTCGCCTCGGACGGCGGGAACGCCGCAGTCCTGCTAGAGGGCCTCGAGTATCTGATCTCACAGAACGGCTTCCCGTCCGTGATGCGATTCCTCCAAAAGGTGAACGAGAAAATCGTGATCAACGACTCGTACCTCCTGATTTCCGCGAATCCCGCGGCGATGAAGGAGCAGGAATACACGGTCCTCGCGAAGGAAGTCGCGGGCGAGGTCTGATCGACTATCGGCTGGACGCGGCCGCGGCCTTCGTCGTCTTGCGACGCGCGACGCGTTCCGATTGCATCAGGGAGGCGAGCATCAGCACGGTCAGCACTTCGACGACTTTCGAGATGACGCCGAGCGCGTCGAGATCCTCGACGTATCCGATGGGCCACACGGAGACGGTCCGCGTGACGACGTACGCCGCGATCAGGAACGCGGTGATTCCGAGCCACGCCAGATTCAGATCGCTGCGCGTGTACGGGATGAGGAACGCGGCCGCGAGCTGCAGGCCCGAGAACACGCCGAAAAACGCCGCAGGGAACGCCTCTCCCAAGTGATCGTTGAGCGCGTACAGATGGAGGGACCCGTCCGCCAAGAAGAGGAACGAGACCAGGTACCGCTTCGCCATCTCGCCGTCGCTCAGGATCTCCGGGAAATTATCGTACGCGACGCCGATCGTCGCGAACGCCACGCCGAACATCGTGAGGAAGATTCGCAGCTGAAGGGTGCCCGCGGCGTGACCGCCCGTGACCGTGTTGAGCTCGAAGACGCCGAGCAGGTCCGCCAACCAACCGACGACGATGACGAGGAACCCGCACACGAAGAACGACAATTCCGTGAGCGTCGGCTTCCCGCGGCGCATTCCCGGCTGCCGAAGCACGGTGCGTCCAAGAAGTTTCCGGTTTTGCATCGCCCGTGGGGCACGTTTCCAAAAGCATTTATGGACCCCGGGACTAACCCGGCCTTCCGCTCCCGTAGTCTAGTCCGGTTAAGGATCGGGGCCTTTCGAGCCTCAGACGCGGGTTCGAATCCCGCCGGGAGCATCCCAATACGAATCATGAGGTTGGTCGACCAAAACCCTATACGTCGCCGAAGATGTTATGGAGGCGAGCCACGGGCGTAGTTGACAAGTCTTAGCGGTCAGCGATTAAGGTCAAACGTGAAGATGAAAGAGTTCCAGACGAAGAGCCAAAAAGTCTCGCCGTTGAAGCCCGGCACGAAGGCGCCGAACTTCACCCTCAAGACGACGCCGGATCAGCACGTCTCTCTCCGGGATTTTCTCGGTCGGCCGGTGGTGCTTTGCTTCTATCCCGCGGATTGGAGCCCCGTGTGCAGCGACCAACTCGGACTCTACGCACAGCTAATGTCCGAATTCAGGAAGTTCGACGCTGAACTCCTCGGAGTCTCCGTGGACGGAGTCTGGAGTCATCTGGCATTTTCAAAAGATCGCAATCTGAACTTCCCCCTCCTCTCCGACTTCGACCCGAAAGGGGACATCTCCCGGACGTACGGGGTCTTCACCGAACGCAACGGCGAATCGGCGCGGGCGCTGTTCGTGATCGATCCGAAGGGGATCATCCGGTGGAGCTACCTCTCGCCGGACGGTGTCAATCCGGGCGCTGATGGAATTCTTTCCGCACTGGAGAAACTCAAATCACCCGGCCGCGGCGAGTGATCATGGCGAAGCCGAATTACCGACCGCCGAGATTGACTCTGCCTGTGGGAGAACGGGACCACAGTGAAGGGCCATCCACTGCTCGCATGGTGCTCGTCGAGTACGGGGACTACCAGTGTCCCTACTGTGGGGCGGCCTACCCGATCGTGAAGAAGGTCCAGAAGGAACTCGGAGCGAGGCTCCGGTTCGTTTTCCGAAACTTCCCCATTACCACCTCCCACCCGCAGGCGGAATGGGCCGCCGAAACCGCCGAGGCGGCCGCCGTCCAAGGGAGATTCTGGGAGATGCATGATTTTCTCTACGAGAATCAAGCAACCCTGGCCGACCATGGCTTCTTCGCCAACTACGCGCAGAAACTCAAGCTGGACGTGAAGAGGCTCGAGCAAGAGGTTGTTCAGCATGTCCATCTGGGGAGAGTTCGAGAAGACTTCATGGGTGGCGTCAAGAGCGGTGTCAACGGGACGCCGACGTTCTTCATTGGTGGCGCGAGATACGATGGCTACCCCGGATTTGGTCCCTTGATCGCGGCGCTCGAAGCGGCCGAGAAGGGCTGACCGCAACTCGTCCGATAGCTGGATGAGTGTCAGTCGGCACCCCGCTTCGTGCACTTGCCCTCATTGCAAAGCCATAAATCCAGCCCTCACTTGGTGCTTAGCTATGCCCATGATTGACGTGTATGCACCGGCAGACCTTTTCCCGGTCGGGACCGACGGTCTGCTAGGCAAGGAGCTTACGATGGCTGTTCTCCGCGCGGAAGGTGTGGCAACTCCCGGCCCCTTCCACCTGAACAACACCGCCGCGTTCATCCATCGGATGGATCCGCGCGCGGTTC
>VBLV01000189.1 GCA_005879045.1 Methanobacteriota archaeon
CGCTGTACTCTTTCTTGAACTTGATCCACTTGAATCCGCGCGCACCCGCGTCGTACGTCGAGTCGAGCGCCTTCGCCATGAGACCCTCGCATCCGGCCTGGAGGGCTTTATCGAAAAACGCCTCCGCTTGCTTCACATCCTCTGTCACCCGGACGGTCGAGTGACGAATCCCGTTGTTCGGCTTGACGACGGCCTCGAGGGCCTTCCGTCGCTCGACGTAGGGCCGCGCGGTCAAGTCTTCATCCAAACGGAGAAGGCAATCGAATGCGAACAGGGTGACGGGGAATTCCTGCGCCATTCGCTCGACCTCGGTCTTGCGCCCTCGGCGGCGGCTGACTTCCTGGAACGGCAGAAACTCCCCGGTATTCGGATCGACCGGGACGGCCTCGCCCTCCACGATCGCCGCGCGGTCCTTGATGGCGGATCGCAGGCCGTCCACGATCTCGGGAAATTGAACCGTAATGTTTTCGAGATGACGGGAGAAGAGCTCGATTCGCTTCGGCGATACGTGGGCCTGCACGCGTAGCCCGTCGTACTTGTACTCGAGTGCGGCCTTCCCCATCCGCTCGAAGATCTCCTCGAGCGTCTCGAGCCGTTCTGCGAGCATCGCTCGGATCGGGCGGAAGAGTTTCAGATGGATGTCCCCCAATCCGTCGATGCCTTTCGACGCGAGGACCCGTGCGACCTCGCCGAGGTCCGAGCACACATTGTATGCGCGCTCGACGCGAGGCCGGTCTGCTTTCGTCGCGAACGCGGCGGCGAGCGCATCGACGATCGTCATGTCCGCGATGCCCAGCCGCATCTGGCCGACGACCATCCGAACAACGTACTTCGCTTCCCTCGGCGTCGCATTACCCAGGAGGTCGGACAGGAGGCGGATCTTCCGCTCTTGGCTTCCTTCGCCGGATTCGCGGGCAATCGCATCGAGGAGCTGGTACACCTTCGCGGTCGTGAGCGGCGTCGACTCCAATGGCTTCTGACGCCGAGCGCCGATCGCTTCCTGGGCGACGAGACCGAGGTCTCCTTTTTCCTTCCAGAGCCGGCCGATGCGCGCGTCGTCCATTCCGGTCGCGTGCGCGAGGACGCGCATCACCATCTTCTCCGCGAGGCCGAGTTCGATGCCCTCGTAGTCCGGGTGTATGCGACCTTGCGTGAGGTAGACGACTTTGTCGAGATCCTCCTTCGGCGTCTCGCGGAGGAGGCCGACGAGCAACTCCGTCATCTCGAGCCGCTTCGTGGTCGCCTCGATCTTTTCGTACGCGTCCACGACCCGGGCGAACTGCATCGGGCCGTCGGATGCTTCCGACGCTTCTTAAGGATTCGCGGGGCGTGACGCGCGTCCAGGGAAGTCGCTCCCGCTCTCCTAGCGGACCCGCTTCACCACCGCGTCGACGATTGCGTAGCTCTCCCCGAGGTACGCGTTCGGATCCATCGCCGCCTCGATCTCTTTTTTGGATAGGACTTTCGTCACCTTCGATTCGGCGAGGAGGGCGTCGCGCAGGTGGATCCCTTTCGTCCGCGCCTTCTGGGCCGTCTCGCGGACGAGCTTGTGGGCGTCCTGCCGCCCGAGTCCCTTCCCGACGAGGGCGATCATGACGGCCTCGGCCATCACCTGGCCTTTCGTCGCCTCGAGGTTCTCCTTCATCCGGTCCGGATAGACGCGCAGGGTCCGGAAGACCTCCGCGGTCCGCGCGAGCATCTCGTCGATCAGGACGCAGGCATGGGGCAGGATGATCCGCTCCGCCGCGCTGTTCGTCAGGTCGCGTTCGTGCCACAGCGGCACGTTCTCCAGGGCGGGCGTCACGAGAGACCGCACGATCCGCGAGAGGGAGCACACGTTCTCGGAGGCGACGGGGTTCTCCTTCTGGGCCATCGTCGAGCTTCCGACCTGCTTCTTCGTCTCGAACGCCTCGGCGACCTCGGCGATCTCCGTCCGCTGCAGATTCCGGACTTCCGTGCAGAATTTCTCCAGGGACGCCGCGAGGTTCGCGAGGACGGCGATGAACTCGGCGTAGCGATCCCGGCCGACGACCTGCGTGGCCGCTTCTTCCATTCCGACGCCGAGGTCGCGCATCACCGCCGGCTGGACATCGAGGGCGTACGGACCGAACGCGGCCCCCGTGCCGACGGCCCCGGACATCTTGCCGACGACGACCCGGGGCGACGCCTCCCGCAACCGGTCTCTGTGGCGGGCCGTCTCCGAGGCGAAGACCGCCATCTTGAGTCCGAACGTGATCGGGACCGCGGCTTGCCCGTGGGTCCGGCCGAGCATCACGGTCCGCTTGTACTTGGACGCCAAGCCCGCCAGGACGCCGGTCAGGTCGCCGATGTCGGCCTCGAGGAGCCGGATCGCGTCGCGGAGCTGGAGCGCCGTCGCGGTATCGAGGATGTCGTTGCTCGTCGCCCCCAGGTGGACATACTTTCCGGCGTCGCCCTCGCACGCCTCGGTCAGCGCCAGGACGACGGCCATCAGATCATGTCGCGTCTCCTCCTCGAGTTCCTGGACGCGCTTGACCGTGATCCGCTTCGTCGTCGCCTTCCTCGCGATTTCGGAGGCCGCCTCCTCTGGGATCAACCCGACCTTCGCCTCCGCCCGGGCGAGGGCCGCCTCGACGTCCAGGAGGCGCTGCAGCCGGGACTCCTCTTCGAAGAGCCCCTTCATCTTCGGCCTCCCGTAGCGGAAGTCGATCGGGCACAGGAGGGACATGGCCATCCGGCGAGGGCAAAGCCCGGAGGCGTTATGGAGCTTTCTCCCGCGGCCGGATCATCACGGCGGAGACGGGATCTTCGGGAGGACGACGGTGAACGTCGTCCCTTGGCCCAATTCCGACTCGACCTCGATCGTGCCGCCATGGGCGTTCACGACGCTCTTCGCGAACGCGAGGCCCAGTCCGGTCCCCTGCTCCTTCGGTTTCGTCGTGAAGAACGGCTGGAAGAGTTTCTCGAGGACGTCCGGCGGCATCCCCGGGCCGGTGTCGTGGACGACCAACGCGACCGTGTCGCCGCGGTCTTCGACCGCCACGGTCACGGTCCCGTTCGACGTGGCCTGGAGGGCGTTCTTCGTCAGATTGACGAGCACCTGCTGAATCCGCCGCGGGTCGACGTCGGCGACGACCGGGCTGCCCGCCTCTTTTCGCAGCTCCACACCTTCGTGGAGGTATGGCTCCATTTGTTCGAGCGACCCGTCCACGATCGTGCGGAGGTCCGTCTCGACCGGTTGAATCGGAGGCGGCCGTGTGAGGCCCGCGAGATCCTGCAGGATCGACCCGATGAGCCGCCGCTGCGCGTTGATCTTCTCGAGGCGGCTGACGATTTCCGGGTCCTGCGAGCGCTTCGCGGCGGTCGCCGCAAGGAGGGAGATGTTCGTGAGAGGTGTGTTGATCTCGTGGGCCACGTAGCCCGTCAAACGACCCATCGCCGCGAGACGTTCGTTCTCGAGGAGCCGGCGTTCCAGATCCTTCGTCTCCGTGATGTCCACGACGGCCGAGAGCCAAGCTTCGTGAGGGCCGAGGGACAAGGTCTCGACGGCGACGATCACGTGCCGCGTCTTTCCGCTCTTCGTCCGCAAGGTCAGCTCGACGTTGCGAACCGGCTCGCCCGCGCGGAGCTTCTCGAGGAGCCCCTCGCGAGCCGTGGGATCCGACCAAAGGCCGATGTCCAGCGACGTCCGGCCGATCACCTCCTCGCGGGTGAACTCGAACAGCCGCAGGAACGACTCGTTCACATCGATGAACCGGTTGTCCGGCAGGGCGAGGAGGCTCATCGCCACTCCTCGGATTCCCGGCGGGCCGACTCCAGCTCTTTCTGATCGCTGATGTCTCGCGCAAATCCGACAAACGTGGGCGGCTCTCCGGCGATCCGGGTGATCGCGAGCTCCACGGGGAATTCCGAACCGTCCTTTCGGAGGCCTGTGAGTTCGATGCGTCGGCCGAGGACCGGCCCCTCGCCGGTCTCGAGGTATTTCGCGAGCCCGCGGCGGTGCGACTCCCTCAGCGACGGTGGAACGATTGTCTCCGCGAGGGTCTTGCCGATCACCTCATCGCGCCGGTACCCGAACGTCCGCTCCGCGGCGGGATTGAAGTCGACGATCCGGCCCTGGTGGTCCATCGCGATGACGCTGTCCAGGGCGGTGTCGAGGATGGCCGCCCGGCGGGCTTCGCTTTCCCGCAGGGTCAACGTCCACTTGGGGTCCCGGACGGGGCGAGCGCTTCGGAGCCGCGCGCGCGGACGTTTCTTCGATGACACTCGTGACATAGCGTCAAACCGTGGGGCCGGAGCCTTACCAGCCCGGCGGCCAGCGATTGCGCACGTCCCTATTTATCGCGTTCGAGAGAATTGTTCCCTTTTCCTCCTGGGGTTGGGAACGAGAGGATTCGGCGAACCCGCCGCGCCGGACGAGAAAAAGGAAAGAGGGCGGAGGGCGACCCCAGTCGCCTCCCACCCGGTTACTTCTTTCGCCCCATCATGGCCGCGATGGCCCCGATCACCACGAGCGCGAGGACCGCCACGATGATCGTCGTGGTATCCAGGCCCGCGATCACCCGGGGCTCGACCGTCCCGACGCGCTGCTCGGCGATCACGGTCGTGCTCCCGGTGCCGTCCGAATGGCCGGTCGCCGTGACCGTCGCGACGACGCGGAACTGCGTCCGCGGCCCGACGTCCGCGGTGAACGTCGTCGTGAATTTGCCTTGGACATCCGTCGTGCCGGACGCGGCGGCGACTTTCCCCCCGAGTCCGATGACATCGAGGCTGACCGTGGCTCCGGAGACGGCCGATCCACCGGACGTCACCGTGACCGTGATCGTGGCCGGAGTGCCCGGGGCGATTGTGACCGCCGACGAGGTCACCGCCACCGCGAGGGCGCGGATGTCCGGGGTGACGGTCATCCACGCCGACGTCGTGGCGCCCGCATAGCCGAGCTTCGATGCCTGAATCGTCACCTGGACATCGGTCGCGCCTTGTGCACTCGGCGCCGTGATCGCGGTGCTGAGCGTGCCCGTTCCATCCGTCGTCCCGCTCGCGACTTGGCTTCCGGCGATCCAGAACGACACGACCGCCCCGGACACGGGGGCGCCTTCGGCGTCCGTCACTTTGGCAATCGCGGTCGTCGTCGCCCCGGCTTTGACGGAGGTCGGCAGGATCGTCAAGCCGGCCGCGAGGGATCCCGCCAAACTGACGTGCACCTTCTGGTACGTCCAGAAGTTGTTCACGCCGCCCGGCATGTTCACCCAGCCGGCAAAGGATCCCCGGACCGTCGCCTCGAGCGCGTTGAAGTGAATGAGCGGGACGAAATAGCCGCCGTTCATCACTCGATCCTGGACCGACATCACCGCGGACTGCCGACTCGCGGTCGCCAACGCCACGTTCGCGCTCTGAAGCGAGGAGTCGAGGGCCGAGTCCAGCACGTGCACGTAGTTCTTGGAGCCCGCGCTGCCGAAATAGTCCGACAGGAAGCCAGGGTCCAGGTCGGTGGGGAGGCTGGCGATGAACACATCGAAGTTTCCGGAGGCGAGCCGGGCCGGGAGCGACGCGCTCGGGACGGACTCGAGGCTCACGGCGAGGCCCAACCGGCTGAAGACGTCGACGGTCGACGCCTGGATCGTGAAGATCCGAGAGCTCTCGGCCACGGGGATCCCGATCGCCACGAGCGACAAGGGCGATCCGTCAGGCTTTTCGCGAATGCCGTCCCCATTGCGGTCGAAATAACCGGCCGAGTCGAGCCGCTGATTCTGGTCCGTCAACAGGTACGTGGGAGCCGGATATTCCGTCGTCACGACCTGGTAGATCGGCAGGTTGGGGTTGAACCACGGGACTGCCTCGTTAATGACGGGGCTGCGCGACACGATCGTGTTCGCGTGGGCTTGCCGCGCGAGGAGCGGGCTCAGCGTGTCCGCAAGAGCGAGTCGGAATTCCGAATCACTCGTCGTCCGCCCGCCCCTCAGGTTGAAGCCCACCACGAGCTGCGTGAATCCGGGGTTGTTGACGATGGTCGCGTCGAAGAGCAACGACCGGTTGGTCCCGCCGATGTTATAGATTGTCCCGGGGTCATCGACGCTGAGGCCCCATCCGATGAAGTCCAGGTTGCCGCTCAGGAGCGCCAGCGACGCGGCCGAGGTGTCCGCGTACACGGAGAACGTGACCGTG
>VBLV01000190.1:0-3317 GCA_005879045.1 Methanobacteriota archaeon
CACGGAAGCCGTCGAGCGGTTCGATCCGAAGGCGAGTGCGTCCCTGTGTTCGATCCGCGCGATCCTGGTCCCGACGGCTCGCCTCCACCTCGAATTCCCGGATGGCGCCAGAACCGAATCCAGGCTCGATGCGTGGTCACGGCGATTGCGGGGTCTGGCGTGCAAGACTTGCGGTGGCGCCGAAGGACCGTGGCGACCGTCCCGGGATGGATTGCGCTGCGCGAGGTGTGCGGCTACGCAAGCCGAGTCCGCTCGACCTCGAGGCCGTCCGAGGTCGGATACTCCTCGACGAGGAACGCGGGCCGGTGAAGCTTCGGCGCGAGCTTCTGGAGGATCCACGGCGCGATCTCGAGGCGCTTCCTCGGGCCGTCCACGCCCATGAGATCCGCGGGGACGTGGTAGGTCCTCGCGAGGTCTCGCATCAACGGCTCCAGCTCGGCGCCTTCGACGATTCCCTTGAGGAGGGTTCCGTCCTCCGTGATGACGTCCCACGGATGCGCGACGTTCTCCGCCCGTCGCTTGATGCGCGACCGGAGCTGCCAGCCATCCTTGTAGCCGCTCGTGCAATAGTGGACGGTCGTCTTCCATTTCCGTCCGAGGATCCGAAGGGCGACCGCGTCGGCGCCTTTGACGCCGTACGAGAGTTCGTGCTTCATCGTGTACCGGTGGACCTTCATCCGCGGGAAGTTCGCCTCGGAGAACTCCATCTCGTTCAGGTTCACGAAGGCGAGGCCCTCGGCCCCGGCCCACTCGATCAGCCGGATCAGGTCGGCCTCGCGCTCCGGGATCAGCGGCACCTCAAGTCCGACGGTCAGGCCGAGGGACCGTGCGAGACGCGACGCCCCGACGAAGGCACTGCCGGCAGCCCGGGACCAGAGGCCGGGCGGCACATGGAATCGGATCTCATCCAGGCCGGCCTCCGCGAGCCTCCGGATCTTGTCCGCGTCCGTCGACATCGTGTAGAGATGCGTGTGGAACTCCGGACCGAACTCGCGCTTCAGGAGGCGGACGTAATGGCAGGTGCGCTCGACCGCGTCGAGCGGGTCTCCGCCGGTGATCCCGGCGCCGGTCGCCTGGATCGCGTGCGCTTCTTCCAGGACGTCCTCGTCCTTCGTGACGCGCTTTTCGTCCGCGAACACGACGTCCTTGTACATCTTCTCGTCCGAGACGGGACAGTAGAAGCAGTGGAAAGAGCAAATGCCCGTGACGAAGAGGACCATCTTCGAGCCGTCCGTGCACTGGCGGCAGCCGACCGGAAGGGCACCGCGGGCGAATCCGCCAAAGGGTCGCTCCTCAAGGCGCACGCGTCGACGAAGGGACGAGGCGGGATAAAGATTCCCCACCGTGAGACGCCGGTCGGCCGCCCGATGGACCCGGGCCGCCGTCGATCGCATACCTCTATGTGGAGGTATGATTCGCCGCGATCAGCCGTTGGATCCGAGCCCGCGTCCGCGCGAACTCCTGCTCCGCGGTCCGGTGATAGGCGGCCATCCGACGCACGAGATCCGCCTTCGCTTTTTCGGAGTCAACCCGGCCGATGTAGTCCTCTTTCCGCGTGGACCGACCGTGGTCTCGCTCATAGTGCCAGAAGTAGAAGTAACGCCGTCCGTCGAACTCCCGAATCCGGGCCCCGCAACCGATTTCCATTTTCATACCTCTAAGTAGAGGTATATTTTCCGCGGGCTTCGCCTTTCCCTTGGGAGGTGTGCGAGTCTACTCGGAGACGGGGGCGCTCGACTCGAGGAACGCCCGAAGGGATTCCAGCGCCGCATTCCAGAAGTCCGTCCAGCTCCCCGCGAGGGGCTTGGGGGCGCGATGGACGACATGCACGAATGTCTCGGGACCCTTGGGGGCGAGTTCGTAGGCGACGCTCGTCTCGACCGATCCGCCTTCCTGAAGGATGGGCCACATGAACGAGAACTTGCCGGGGCCATCGATTGCGGTGATCGATCCTTCGATGCGGCCGTCGGAGAGCGTTCCCTCGTAGCGGCCGCCCAACTCGGCCTCGACGCGGGGATCGTCCGCCCACCACTGAACGAGTTGTTCCGGATCCAGGAGCGCCTCAAACACCCGGGGGATGGGGGCGCGAATCGTGACCTTCGCGTCCGCGAGCAAGACGCTCCGCGGGACGGGAGGCGGGGTGGGGGTCTGAGCGGCAGGTAGACCGGACATGGGCTCGTGGGCAGCGACCTCCGGCCTATAACCCTGGCGGCGCGATTCTCTCAGAGCGGATTCTTGCACCGGGCGCAGACGAGTCGGCAGTCCTGCTTGCACTCCATGCAGGTGCCGTGGAGGAAGCGCTCTCGGACGGGCGCGTGATGGCAGTCGCTGACGGCCGTGACCATGTGCCCGCAGTAGTCGCACAGGTGCTGGACCGGTTTCTTCCCCGCCACGTATCGTTGATACGCCATCAGGATCGCGAGGACGAGGACGAGCGCCCCGATGATCAGCCCGACCATCCAGCACTGGAGACTGCCGTCGTCCTGGAAGGGGAGCGCAGACCAGGGGGCCGACACGCGCCGTCATCCTGACTTCTCATTCAAATACTGATGGGTGGCAGTATCGGCGGTTAGAGGAAAGCCGAACGAGAAACGCGGTCTGATATTCCCCGACCATCTACGCTTGGGCGGGTGCGAACGTGATCCTGACGGGTCGAACGGTTGTCTTGTTCATCACGATGGCCTTGGCGACCGGCGGCGCCGCGTGGGGCGTACACTCTCTGATGACCGCGGCGGGCGACGCCGGCTCCGACTACGGCCTCGACACGAACGGGAACGCGCATTTCGACTGGCTCGTCGTCGAGGCAACGGTCTCGCTTCCCCGGGCCGGCACGTGGGACATCTCGGCCGACCTCTCGAGTTCGAATCCGCCGCCGAGCGGAGCGTGCGGGTACGGGGCACCTCCTCCGGTGCCAATCCTGGCGGGAGGGACTCTTTCCCCGACTCCCGATGCATACCCGATCGCCTACGTTTACGAGCGGTACTTCTTCACGGACGGGACACAAACCGTACGCATGGCCTTCTCGGGGACGGACATCGCCCGGAGCGGCGTCGATGGACCGTATCGGGTCCATGCTCGTTTGTCGATCGGCGGCCTTCCGTATATGACGATGCGACCCATCGCCGACTGGGGTGGCCCGGTCGTCGAATGGAACTACACGACGAAAGCCTACGCGGCGTCGCAGTTCGAGCAGCCCGTCCGGCCCGCGACCTTCACCGGCGAGCACACGGATTCGGCGGTGGACCTCGATGCGGACGCGCTCGCCGACTTGCTCGAACTCCGGGCCGGGGTCCACGTGAACCTCGCGGGTCACTACA
>VBLV01000190.1:3324-7347 GCA_005879045.1 Methanobacteriota archaeon
TGAACGGATATCTCTCGAAAAGCGCCGGGACCAACGTGGTGCGCTTCATCACGTACGCCTATCGGGACTTCGACCTGGCGACGACGGACACGATCGTCGTCTTGCGGTTCCGGGGAGATCTGATTCGCCAGGCTGGCGTGGACGGTCCGTGGGACTTCAGCCTCACCCTGTACTACAGCCCGCTGACCTACGCGAGCGGCAACGTGACGCCGGTCCCGATCGGCACGATCCTGCCTCCCCAGCCAGCCTATTATCCGGAGATGTTGTGCGGGACCACGTCCGCGTATCGGGCGGCCGACTTCGACTCCACGGTCGAGCTCCTGCGATACACCGGCCGGTTCGAGGAGCTGACCTCCGATCGCAACGTGGATGGCACATACGATGCCCTGGTGATTCGAGCGGAGGTCGAGGTCTTCGCGACGGCGGGCTTCGACTTGTCCGGGGTGCTCGCCGGAAGCGGCGGCTCTCCGGAAATCGCGAAGTCGTTCAGCCAGGTGTGGCTGCAAGAGGGCCTCCGGTGGGCGGAGTTTTCGTTCGCCGGGCCTGACATCCGGAGGGGCGGGGTTGACGGCCCGACGGCCCGTACCTGGCCACGCTATCGATTGCGCCGGGAGCCCGCGGCATCGACCCGACGACCACGTACGCGACCCTGGCTTATCACGCGACGGACTTCGACGCGACCGCCTCGGTCCCCGCACAACCCTAAAGCGGCCGGAGTCCGTCCGGCCGGTGTGGACGAGTCTCCCCGCCGCGTGCTGGACCACTTGGGGATCCGACCGAGGAAACGCCTCGGTCAACACTTCCTGGTCGACTCCCGAGTGGCGCTGCGGCACGTCGGCCACGCGGCGCTTGGCTCGTCCGATACGGTCCTGGAGATCGGGCCGGGGTTGGGAATTCTCACCCGCCTCCTGGCGGAGCATGCGCGGCACGTCGTGGCCATCGAAGCCGACCGCCGGTTCGCGACGTACCTGCGCGAGAGCCTGCCCGATGTCGAGGTGATCGAAGGCGACGCGCTCGCGATCGAGTGGCCGCGCTTCGATGTCATGGCCTCGAACCTGCCGTACCAGATCTCGTCACCGTTGACGTTCCGCTTGCTCCGCGAGCCGTTCCGTCGCGCTGTCCTGATGTACCAATGGGAGTTCGCGCGTCGGATGATCGCAAACCCCGCGACCGCGGACTACTCGCGGTTGAGCGTCGGCGTATTCAGACGGGCCGCCTGCGAAATTCTGGAACGAGTGCCGCGGAACGCTTTTCATCCTCAGCCCCGCGTGGACTCCGCGCTCGTGCGGCTCGAACCGCGCCCCTCTCCGTTCCCCATCGGAGACCCGGACCGGTACGACGCGGTCGTCGATGTCCTGTTCAAGCACCGCCGGAAGACGGTCGAGAACGGTCTCCGCCTCGGTTGGAAGGCCATCGCGGAGTCGCCGGAGGCCCTCGAGGCGGTCCTCCCGACCGTCCCGTTCCGGACGCGGCGCGTCGAGGCGTTGTCCCCAGAGGAGATCGGTCGCATCGCCGACGCGGTTCGCATGGCGAAAGGTTAATGGGACATCCGTCAATCGCTGCATTCCATCTTGCCGTGGGGGACTCGATGGTCCGGAAGAAAACTCTTTCTGAACTCGATCAGGCGGAGATCAAGCTCCAGAGTCTCTTCGAGAAGCGCGACGCCCTGAACCAGGAGGCGCAGCTCCTCCGGCAGGAGCGGGATCTCGTCCACGAGAAGAAGCGGGAGATCGGTGCGAAGCTCCGCGCCCTCAAGGACCGTCGCGCCTCGTTCGCCGGGGAAGCCCGGAAGCACCGGGAGAAGCGGGACGATCTCCAGGCGAAGGCGAAGGCCCTGATCGAGATGAAGCGGAAGCTCCGCGGCTCGGGTACCGCTGATGTCGGCACGGAGCTGCGCTCCCTGAAGCGGCGCGTATCCCAGATGGAGATGCGGCAGCAGACCGCCTCCCTGACGTTGAGCGCGGAAAACGAGTTGCTCGTCGAACTCAAGGGATCGATGAAACGCCTCAAGCAACTCGAGACCCTCAAGTCGGACCAAGACAAGATTGCGAAAGAGATCAAGGACATCGACTCTGGGATCACGGAGTTCTTTCAGGCCGCGGAGAAGGAGCACGAGACGGCCGTCGCGCTCAGCGAGAAGGCGCGCTCGGTCCACGAGGAGACCGTCGACATCGTCCATCAGATCGCCGCCCTGATCCACGATGGCAATGAGAAACACGAAGCGTTCCTCGCCGCGCGCGGCAAAGCCGACGAGGTCCACGCGAAGGTCGTCGAGATGCGGGAGAGGGTCCTCTCGATCAAGGGCGCGAAGCGGTCGGAGGCCCGGGAGGCGCGGACCCTGTTGCGGCAGCAGAACCGGTCGGTCCGGGATGCGCTCCTCGACGAGAAGAAACTCGAAGCCTCCGCGGACGCCGCCCTGAAGGCGCTGCTCGAGAAAGGGAAAGTGGAGATCGGTCGATGAAGGCGGTCGTCCTCGCGGGCGGCGAAGGGACTCGCCTGAAACCGCTCACATACAAGCGGCCGAAACCGCTCATCCCGATCGCGGGCCGGCCTTGCATCGACTATGTCCTGCGCTCCCTCGCCTCGTCGGGATTCCACGAGATCATCGTGACGACGGCCTACCTCTCCGACACCCTGATCAAGTCGATCGGCGACGGCTTGGACTACAACGCGTCGATCCTCTACAGCTTTGAGGAGAACCCGGCAGGCACCGCCGGCGCGGTCCGTCGGGTCGGGATGTTCATCGACGACACGTTCCTCGTCGCGATGGGTGACATCCTGTGCGATGTCGACTTCAAGGCGCTGTACGAATTCCACAAGCGGAAGGGCGGCGTCGTGACGATCGCCCTGACGGAGGTCGAGGATCCGACGCAGTTCGGGATCGTGGGCCTCGACGCGAAAGGCCGGATCCAGAAGTTCAAGGAGAAGCCGCGGAAGGAGGAGGCGTTCTCGAACCTGGCGAACGCGGGCATCTACGTGCTCGAGCCCGAGGTCCTGGAGTTCATCCCGCCGGACCAGAAATTCGATTTCTCGAAGGACCTTTTCCCGAAGCTGCTTTCGAAGGGCGTGCCCCTGTACGGCTCCCGCATCAATGGCGTGTGGATGGACATCGGCCGGCCGCACGACCTCTGGAAGGCGAGCATGGAGATCGTCCGTCGTGAGGGGAAGCTTCTGCGGCGCGCGGGAGTGAAGAGCGAAGGGCCGGTGATCCTCGATCCGGCGGCTCGGGTGGACGAAGGGGTCACGATCCGCGGGCCCTGTTACGTCGGCCCGGGTGCCGTCCTTCGGAGCGGCAGCGTGGTGGACAATGCCTGCCTCTACGAATCGGCGCGGATCGAAGGGAACGCCGTCGTCCGGAACAGCATCATCCTCGAGGGGAGCGTCATCGGCGCCGCTTCGGAAATCCTGGACAGCGTCATCTCGCGCGGCTGCGTGATCGAGGACGGCGCGCGGATCGCCGCGAGCATCATCGGCGACATGATGACGATTCGCGCGGGCTCGCGGCTCGAGAACGCGACGGTCTCCCAGCCGCCGTAGGGACGTTCAAGTTCGCCGGGCTTCGCGGTCGGCATCCGTCTGCGACAACACGACGTCGTAGTGTGTCACGGTTGGCTCGAAGTCAAGGAGGAATTCCTTGTCCTCCGGATAGTACACGGCCCGCTCCGGATTCGGGCCCGCGAACACGCGGATTGCATCGAACGACTCCCAGAAGGTGATCAACAGGAAGTGCGTTCGGTCACCTTCCGTTCGGCGGAGGACGATCACCCCTTGGTTGCCGGCCGTGTCCCGATAGTCCTTGAGCCCGGACTCCTTGAGCACCTCGAGATACGCATCCGCCTTCGATGCCGCCGTCATTCCGTGCCATGTCCGCGCGATCATTGCAGAGCCCCGTTCCCGGATGCGAGTCGTCCAGAAGAATCCGTCGTCTGCGAAGGACGGGGGTCGCCTACTGAGTCGGACCGCCGACTTGGACCGCACCTCGCTTGACGACGACCCGGACCGCGTTCCCGCCGATCCGGTATC
>VBLV01000191.1 GCA_005879045.1 Methanobacteriota archaeon
CGTTACAGCTGGACCCTTCCCTCCATAGCGCCCGGAAGCGCCTTGGTCCTCGGAATCATCTTCGAATCGGCTCCGGTTTCCGGGGCCGCCAGCTTTGCGTTCACGCTCGCCTTCACCGACGGGAAAGGGAGTCCCCCGGCCACCGTATCAGGCCCACGGATCGATATTGAAACCGTGACTCCTCCTGCGAGTCCTCCGCCCCCTGTCCCCACCGATCTTTCACCGTGGGCCGCAATCCTGGCCGCAGGCGGCCCTGCGGCCCTCTTCGTATTCTGGCGATGGCGCCGTGCGCCCGACCTCCAAGTGGAGGATGTGTTCGTCGCGGACAAAGGCGGCCATCTCCTCACCCACCGGTCCTCGGGCCTCCTGGCCTACGAGGACGAGGACATCCTCATCGGGATGTTCAAGGCTCGTTTGCGAAAGGGACCAACGATAACATGAAGTCCAAGGAGGTCGGGGATCGGAGGATCATGATCGAACGGGGTCGTTACCACTGCCTGTCCGTCGTCTACCGCGGGAAGGATCGGGGATCCCTCGCGGAGCGGGTCCAGAAGGTTTCGTCGCTAATCGACCAACGATTTGGCGCGGTTCTGGAGAACTGGTCGGGCGACCTCGACGATCTTCGGGGCCTTGCGAGCCTCCTTCCGCAAGTTTGGAAATACGGGCCCCGTCGGCGATCACGCCTCTGGCTAGGTCTCCACGCACGCCGGGGAACCCCCGGTCGCTCCACACTCGAGCCGTCCGAGGCGAACGAAAGCGGTCGTGAGCAATCCCCCGGCCTCGAGTTGGCTGCTGAACCGCCCAAATGATCCGACCGATCGGAGAACGGCGGGAGCCAGCAAAACTAGCCGAACTCGCCGAGGCTCCGTTGAGTGGATGGAACGCCGGCCTTGGCCGGGAACTCGTACTCCATCATCCCCGCGAGACGGCGGAACTCGTTCACGCTCGCCGGACCGAAACCCGCGTAGTGGTTGTTGAAGAAGACGAGGGCACCTTTGACCGAATCGGACGATTCCTCGAGTTCCTTGTACCAGGTGCGCATCTCGGCGGACTTGTCTTTCTGCACCTCCCTGAATTGCGTGATCTCGCGGTCCCCGACCATCCGGAGGTAGACTTGGTCCGATGTCACGTCGGTCGGCGTTCGCAGATACTGGTTCTCGGACCACACCATCGTGACCTTTCGGTCGCGGAGGAGCTTGTACACGTCGTCGCGGAACCACGACTTGTGTCGGAATTCGATCGCGTGCGGATACCTTGCCACGTCGAGCGCGCGCAGGAAGTCTTGCATGACGGTCCAGTGGGAGTCGAACTTGATGGACGGCGGAAGTTGCGCGACGAGGGGCCCGCACTTCTCTCTCAGCTCTTTCGCCGAGGCGTAGAACCACTCCAAGTTCTCCGCCACGCCCTTCAGCTTTTTCTCATGGGTGATTCGCTTCGGCATCTTCATGGCGAAGAGAAACGCGTCGGGCGTGGACTTGTACCATCCCTTCGTCATCGCGGGCCCCGGATTGCGATAGAAGGAGGAGTCGACCTCGACACAGTCGAAGACGCTCGAGTACAGTTTCAGATAATCAGACTTCGGCGTGTCCGGCGGATAGAAGCCGCCGAGCCAGTCGTCGTATCCCCAGCCGCTGCAGCCGACGCGCAGCTTGTCCTTCAGTGTCATCCGAGGCTCGCAATGAGGATAGCCGCTTAAGAATGAATAACTTTCATTTCTGCCCGACGAACGGCGGGCACCTTCCCCCACTTCATCCCACGAGGAACGTGGGCCCACCTGTGTTCGGCGGGAGGGAAGCCTAGCCGGCCTTCTTTCGCTGAACCAACTCAATCCAAATCCCGTCCGGGTCTTTGACGAAGGCCTCACGCCAGCCCCCGATGGTTCCCGGTCGCACCATGACTTTGACACCTTTTTCCTCCAATCTCTCCACCGCAGCTTGAAGGTTCTCGACTTCGAAGCCCAGATGGTCCAGTTCTTCGCCGTTCGTGTAAGCGGTCCCAAACTGGCTGCCCTCCTCGTACCAGTTCAGTTCTAAGAGCTGGGACGACCTCGGACTTCGCACAGTCACAGCTTTGCCGCGCGTCGGCTCGAAGCTCTCAAGCGGGTCAACGACCTCCATGCCCAGAATTTCGGTGTAGAACCGCAAGGAGCGCTCGATATCTCGAACCCGCAACCCGGTATACACGAAACGGAACTCCATGCGACGGAAAGTCGTGAACACCAGTAAGTAACCTGCGTATGACGGGGGGCGGCAAGGCGGGCACCTTTCGTTTGCGGTTTCCCGTCGTTACCAGGCCTGAGGGTTGGCGAGTAATGAATAAATAGCGCCTGGCTTGGTGGACGGGGTTCCCAGGTAGGGGGCCCCGTGGACCTGATTCTCGGCCTGCTGATCATCTTCGTCACCGCTCGGGCCGCCGGCGAGGCGATGGAAAAACTCCACCAGTCGCCGATGATCGGTGAGGTGCTCGCGGGCATCCTCGTCGGGCCGATGGTCCTCGGCCTCATCAATCCGGATCCGACGACCTCATTCGGGGAGTCGCTGAACGTGGTGGCCAATCTCGGCGTCTTCATCCTCGTGCTCCTCGCGGGGATCGAACTCGGCCGCGAAGGCCTGCGAAAGGCGTTCAAAGAACGGAGCATGGTCGTCGCCTTCGTCGAATTCTTTCTCCCGTTCGCTCTGGGGTACAGCCTCGCCGCCGCCCTGGGGATGACGTTTGCGCAGTCGTTGTTCCTCGGGACCGCGATGGCGGTCACAGCGCTCCCCGTGAGCGTCCGCATCCTCCTCGACTTGAACCTCTTGAACTCGCGGCTGGGACGGGCAATCGTTTCCGTCGCCCTGGTGAACGATCTCGTTGCCTTCGCGATGCTAGGCCTCGTGGTTCAGTTCACGTCCCTCGGAGCCTCGACGCCGGAGGGGGTCACGATTGGTCTCGTCGCCCTGAACAACGTCCTGTTCGTCGGACTCGTATTCTGCGTGGCGACGGTCCTGAAGCTGACGACCCGGTTGGCGCGGAACTCCGAATCGTACATGCAGACGTTCGTCTCGAGACTCCGCGGACAAGAAGCGTCGTTCGCCTTGTGCATC
>VBLV01000192.1 GCA_005879045.1 Methanobacteriota archaeon
CGTGTCCTCGGTGACGTTCGGGCTCTTTGCACCCGTGTTCTTCGCGTATGTCGGATTGAAGTTCTCTGTCACGTTCACCGCGTGGCCGTTGATCCTCGGAATCACTGCGATCGCCTTCATCGGAAAGTTGATCGGAGGACTCATGGGCGGATACGTCGCCGGATTTCGGGGCGCCCCGCTCCTCGCCCTCGGGGTCGGCCTGAACGCGCGAGGAATGATGGAACTCCTGCTCGCCCAGGTCGGCCTGGCCACCGGAATTATTGACACGAATCTCTACTCCGCGCTCGTCATCATGACGCTCACAACGACCCTGTGCACGCCGCCAATCCTGAAGCGCCTGCTCCGCCGCTTCACCGTCGCTGACATCCTCCCACGGGTGCCCGGTCCCCTCGCGGTCGGCGGGCTCGAATCCACAACCCGGATCCCCAGCGATGAAACCGCCCGCTAGTGCTCGGGAGTGTTCATAACGTTGATTAACCGCGTGAGTTTCATCCCGCCCTTCCAAGCGATCGAACCGGAGCCAGGTGGATCGAGCGCTGGAGGACACGCGGATGAACCGACTTGCGGTCATCGGTCTCGGGATGACGGTGGCGGGGATCCTCCTCGTGATCGGCTTCTGGCCCCTGTTTTCGGTCAGCGGTGCGGATCTGCTCGCATCACGAAACGGGAACCAATACAACGGATACGCGCAGGGTTCTCAGATCACGGTCCATGAAAAGGTCGTCGACGTGTCCTTCACGAATTTCTTCGGGAACCCGACCACGACGCTCGAGATTGAAGATGGAAATCCGAACGAGGCCACCGTGATCTACGTTCGCGGAGATGCCCGTAGCGTCGTTTCGCCGGGCGACGTCATCTTCGCCTCCGCCACGCTTCAACTCATTGCAGGCTTCTACTACTGGGAAGTCGCGTCACCCGGGAACGTCCACTTGTCCTGGCCGATCGATGCCCTGTTCTATGGAATCGCGACCGCCGGAGTGGTGGTCCTCGGGGTCGCCGCGTTCCGAAAGCCGTGAGCATACCGGAAGGCTGAAATCGACTTGCGGGCATCGGCACACGATGTCCGAGCTGGGTGACGTCGGGGCGCGCCGGATCGAATGGGCTCGGGACCACATGCCCGTCCTGGCGGCAATCCGGGACGAGCTGAAGCAGAAGAAGACCCTCCGAGGGCTCCGGATCGGGATGGCCCTCCACGTCGAGGCGAAGACCGGGGTCCTCGCTTTGTCGTTGCGGGAAGCGGGCGCAACGATCCGCCTCTCGTCGTGTAATCCGTTGTCCACAGACGACAGCGTGGCGACCGCCCTCGCGGAGACCTACGGCCTCGAGGTGTACGCGAAGAAGTGGCAAACCAATGAAGAGTACTATGCGAACCTCCACAAGGTCCTCGACCTGAAGCCGGACCTCATCATCGACGATGGCTCCGACCTTGTCAATCTCCTGCACACGAAACGGCGGGAACTCCTGGAGGGTGTCCGAGGAGCCAACGAGGAGACGACGACGGGCATCATCCGACTCCGAGCGATGGAACGAGATGGCGCCCTCCGGTTTCCCGTCATCGACGTGAACGACGCCCAGATGAAGCACCTGTTCGACAACCGATACGGGACGGGCCAGAGCACGATCGACGGGCTGATGAACGCGACGAACCTGCTCATCGCAGGCAAGACGTTCGTCGTCGCCGGCTATGGATGGACGGGACGCGGCATCGCGATGCGGGCTCGTGGAATGGGCGCTCGGGTCGTCGTCACCGAGGTCGATTCGGTGAAAGCAATCGAAGCTTCGATGGACGGATTCGAAGTCGTCCCCATGCGCAGCGCCGTCCGAGAGGCGGACTTCATCGTCACCGCGACGGGTTGCAAGGACATCGTGACCGCCGCGCACTTCCCGGCGATGAAGGACGGCGTCGTCCTCGCGAACGCGGGGCATTTCGACAACGAAATTTCGAAGGCCGATCTCGAGAAAGCCGCGAAGAGCAAGCGGCGAGTCCGCGAGTTCGTCGACGAGTACGCGCTCCCGGGAGGGAAGCGAGCCAACCTCGTCGCCGAAGGGCGCCTCGTGAACATCGCGGCGGGCCAAGGCCATCCCGTCGAGATCATGGACATGAGCTTCGCGATTCAAGCGGTGTCCGCTGGCTATCTCGCGCAGAACGCCTCCCGGCTGCAACCTCGGGTTCATCCCGTCCCGCCAGCCCTTGACCTGAAAGTCGCGCGGTTGAAGCTCCGGAGCATGGGGGTCCGAATCGATCACTTGACGAAAGCACAGCGTGCCTACCTCGATTCCTGGCAAGAAGGGACGTGAGCATTCGGTTCGGCGCGCAGATGGTTGGTCATGCCAGCGAAGAGGGCCGTCCTTTCCGATTTCGATGGGACGATCACTCGGGTGGACGTGGCGGAAGCCATCCTGGACGAGTTTGCGCCCTCGCAATGGCGGGAAATCGAAGAGCTCTATCGCGCAAGGAAGATCGGAACGCGAGAGTCCATGGCCCGTCAATTCGCGTTGGTCCGAGCACGCCGAGAAGAGTTGTTGCAGTTCGTCGACCGTACGGCCGTGATCGACGAGACGTTCCGTGAGTTCGTCAAGTTTTGTCAGGCGCAGGGGTTGATCCTCGAAATCGTCAGCGAGGGCCTCGACTTCTATGTGCGGCATCTCCTCCGGA
>VBLV01000193.1:0-591 GCA_005879045.1 Methanobacteriota archaeon
TCGCGCGGACCTCCGAGGAGGCGTTGCGTCTCGTGCCCATCTCGACGCGCGAGTCGGCGCTCGCCCTGGGGATTCCGCGGTATCGAGCGATCCTCCGGGTCGTGCTGCCTTCCTCGAGCAGCGCGGTGATCACGGGGGCGTTACTCGGGATCGCGCGGGTCGGCGGCGAAACGGCACCCCTCCTGATGACGTGCCTCGGGAGCCCGTTTTGGTGGCAAGGTCTGGATCAACCTTGCGAGTCGTTGCCGCACACGATCTACGTGTTCGCGCTCGGCCCGGACTCGGCCCTGAACCAAGCCGCCTGGGGCGCCTCCCTGATCCTTGTCCTCATGATGCTCGGCATTGCGATCGTGTCGCGGGTCGTGATCCGGCTTCGTTCCGTCTCGAGGTGAAGAGGCGATGGCCGCGAAGATTCGCACGGACAAGGTGTCGGCGTGGTACGGTCCGAAGAAAGCGATCGAGGACATCACGTTGGACTTCGAGGAACACGCCGTCTCCGCGATCATCGGACCGTCCGGTTGTGGCAAGTCGACGTTGATTCGCTGCCTCAATCGCATGCACGAGACGATCCCCAAGGCAAGGGTCGAGGGC
>VBLV01000193.1:598-6453 GCA_005879045.1 Methanobacteriota archaeon
GTCCTCCTCAGCGGGGAGGACATCTACACGCTGCCCGCGGTGACCGTCCGCCGCCGGATCGGAATGGTGTTCCAGAAAGCCAATCCCTTTCCGACAATGTCCATCTACGAAAACGTCGCTGCAGGCCTTCGGCTGAACGGAGAACGCAACCGGGACCGGCTCGATACGGCGGTCCTGGAGAGCCTGAAGCAGGCCGCCCTCTGGGACGAGGTGAAGGACTCGTTGGAGAAGAGCGGGGCGAGTTTGTCCGGAGGCCAACAACAGCGGCTCTGCATTGCGAGGGCCCTCGCGGTGCATCCGGAGGTCCTCCTCATGGACGAGCCCTGTGCGGCCCTCGACCCGATCGCGACGGCGAAGATCGAGGACCTCATCTTTGACCTGAAGAAGGATTATACGGTTGTGATCGTGACGCACAACATGCAGCAAGCCGCGCGCGTGGCGGAGACGACGGCCTTCATGTATCTGGGCCATCTCATCGAGGTGGGCCCGACCCGCGAGCTCTTCGAAAGGCCGAAAGAGACGTTGACAGAAAGCTACATCACCGGGAGGTTTGGATAGTGCCGCAGGCCGCAGAACGGAAAGCGCTACAGAAGGGGCTCCTGAAACTGAACGAGAACATGGTGACCCTCGCCGAGCTGAGCGAGCTGGCGATTCGGAAGGCGATCGACGCCTTGACCCGACTCGACGGAGAAGTCGCGCGAGAGGTCTTCACGATCGACCAAGAGGTCTACGGCCTCCAGCTCGAGATCGAGCACACGTGCGTGGACCTCATTGCCCTCCATGCACCCGTCGCCCGGGATCTCCGAACGATCACGACGTCCCTGAAGATAAAAGACCTCGGGGAACTCACGTTGCAATTCAGTCCCTTCGCCCGCGGCGTGGAACCGGAACTCACGCGGATCCAGGAGATGGCGGACCGGACGATCCAGATGGTCGACACGGCCATCGACGCGTTCGTCAAGCACGACGCGGAATCCGTCCGGAACATCATGCAGGTCGACGACGCCGTGGATCAGATGCACGACGAAAACTTCAACGAGCTTGTGCGTCGGATGACGGAAGGAAGCCTGAAGATCGAAACGGGGGCGAGATACATCCTCGTGAACCGGTACCTCGAGCGGATCGCAGACCACGCGGTCAATATCGGCATGCGCGTCGTCTACATGGTCACGGGTGATTGGCTCCCGCGGGAGCGGGCCGCGGACCGAGCCAAGCGGATCCCGAAGTGACAGGGCCGAGAGCACGTCGCTATAGACCTCGGATTCCTCCCGAGACCTTGTCGCTCAGGTTCATGCACGAGCGGACCCGTTCTTCGTCGGATGAGACAAACACCTGAAGAGAGCTGCGAGAGCGACTTCGATCTGTGGAAGCTCGATCGCGACTCCCAAGAAGAAACACACCAAGCGGAATTCGCTCCGAAGTGACGGAAGGGGGAAAGTCGCCCATGGACTTCGGCGTGGACGGAGACCACTCGGAGAGGTGGTCGCCCTCCTCGAGCGGCCACGGGCGGAGGGAAGGGACGCGGCGCGTCCTAGAAGTCTTGGAGGGCCGCGTTGTCTTCGCTGAAGACCTTCTCGAAGTATCCGAGGGTGCATTTTCGGATCTCCTCGTCGCTGGCGCCTTGGCGGTGGAAGTCTCCGACGACGATGACCTTCGTCTTGTCGCCCATCGGGACATAGGTGTGGGTTTGTTTCGAGCCCTTCGATGGACCTTCCAAGACCTGCAGCTCGAACCCGAACGGCGGGTCCATCCGCATCTGCCAGATCTCTTCGGCCTTGCCTTGCGGCCCGGCGATCTCGGCCCGGATCTTCATCGTGTTCCCCTTCTGCTCCAGGACCTTCTGGCTCAGGATCGACTCATGCTGGTGGCTCTCCGGATCCTGGAGATACTTCCAAATCTTGTCAATCGAGGCGTCGAACACGCCGTCGTCTCGCACGTATACCATTCGTTTCTCCTCCGGGACATGGACGATGTCCCTGGCGGCCTATACTTTGTATACTATTTGAAGGCGGCAGGGAAGGATAGTATATCGCGGGACCCGGACGTCCGTTTCAGTCCAACAGCGCGAATCAGACTTTGCGCCTAATCAAGCGGGAATTCCCGACTTCCATCTGGCGTCCTCAACGGCTTCGACGGCCAGAGAACCCGACGCGCCACCCACGACGCTCGGCTCGACTCGGATAATCTCGCCCGGCCGCCCAGCGCGGACGCGGGCCGCGAGCCAGTCGGGTCCCCACCCGTGACGTGGACCGTGATCCTTCCACTCGGCGAAGCCGATGAGTCGCGCCCCGCAATCGGGGCAAAGCTCCCTGCGCCAGGAATCATCATCCACGCGTTGCACGGCAAAGACTGATTGCGCCATCGTCACGGTTCAAAGGGGACGAAGTAGTAATATTCTATTCGACGTTTAATTTCGAAAGGAATATTCACATCGGGATATCGATATGCCGCAATCATTGTCGGCGATCGGGAATCGCATTTCGCGACCCCATCGTACTGCGTCAGCGGACGTGGGTTTCGAGCCGCAAGGGCTTGGGGGGCACGTTCGCATTCCTCGAAGAAAGCTTCGAAATGCGTGGGAAAAGCCTAACGGTCCGAATGGGCTTATACGGCCTCCGTCATTTCCGAAGGTGAGGCTGGAGGGATACCGTGGCCTTGCTACGCTACGCTGCGGCAGACGTCCTTCGCAGTCGGCGACGGACATTGACGGCAGTCCTGGGTGTGCTCCTCGCGGTCACGTTCATCGCAGGCACCTTCATCGCGATCGATTCGTCGACGCGGGCCACTCTGGATGGAATCCTGGCGAACTACCCGGCCGATATCCAGTTCCAGGCAGGGCCCGGGAACGCGACCCAAATCCGAGAAGCCCTTGAGGCGATCCCCGGCATCGTCCGCGTGGCATCGTGGCGCAACGCCCAGTTCTCCGAAATGGAGTCGCCCTCCTCCGGGGGGCCGACGTACGCCCAGATCGTCGGCGTCGAGCCCGACCGTCCTCCTTCGTTTCTTAACGGGATTACGATTACGGCGGGCAATCTTTCCCTTCCAAGAGGCACGGTCGCGCTGAGCGAGGACCTCGCCAAGCAAGTGAACGTCACCCTGGGCGGCACCGCCGCTTTCGTGTACCGTACGTACAACATCACCGGAAACGAGACACTCACACGCGTCGATGTGACGGTCGGCGGCCTCTTCCGGAATCCATATACTGGCGTGGGTCCTTTCTACGCGCCCGCGACAGCACTCGTCCAGATACGAGATGTCGACTGGTATGAACAGCAACTGAGCGTGATCCCGTACGGCGGGAATTTCATTGCGGGAGAGACCCGAATCGATCGGGATCGGCTTCTCGATCCGTACGACCTCGCGGCGTCCCAGCGAAACCTCGCGCGCCTCGACCGCCAAATCAACGAGGTCCTCGCGCCGCAGGGTCGCGTGACCATCGACTACGTCGGGAATGCAATCAGCAACTTCGCCACGACCATCACGATCCAGCGGATCATCTACCTCGCGCTCTCCACCCCGGTCTTGCTGCTCGGGGTTTACCTCGGGGCGATTGGCGTGGACCTGGGCCACGCGGAACGTCGACGCGAGCTGGCGGTCCTCAAGACCCGAGGTGCGACCCCGCGCCAGCTCGTTGGGCTCCTGCTCGTCGAAGCGGCACTCGGGGGAGCGATCGCTGCGATCGTGGGCCTCTTTGCGGGAGTGGGCCTGAGTCGTCTGTTGCTCACCTTCGTGAGTCCGTTCAGCACTCCCACCGCGCCGCGGTACGAGGTCATCGTCCTCACCCCCTCGACGGTCGTCATCGTGACGATCTTGTCCGTGATTTTCATGGCGATCACGAGCATCCGATCGGCGCGGCGAACGGCGCGCATCCCGATCGTGGAGACGCTCAGGTACTACGCGCCCGGTGAGACTCGGATTCAGTATCGGCCCTGGGTTGACATCCTGCTCATCACCTTGGCGATCGTCACGTACGGAATGGTCCTCTATACGCGCGCGAATCAGCAGGACCTCTTTACGTTCCTCATCGGTGCCCTTTTTTCCATCATTCTGCCCTTCACGCCGATCTTCCTCATCGTCGGGACGACCCGGCTCCTGACCCGTTCTACGGGTCGAGTGTACGAATGGACGGCCCGCGTGTGCAAGCCGTTCGCGAAGAACCTGTACTACGTCATCAGCCGGAACCTGCGGCGAAATCCGCGGCGATCTGCGAACGTCGCAGTCATCATCGCCCTTGGCCTCGCATTCGGGATGTTCATCCTGGTGACGTTCTCCTCGCAGCTCGGCTACCAAGAACGCCAAGTTCGAGCTTCGATCGGTGCGGATCTTGCGGTGGACGCCCCGCCGTACGATCCGACGTTCGCGGCGAACCTTAGCGCTCTCCCGGAGGTGGCCGGGACCACTCGGGTTCAGAACGTCCCGGCCTCTCCGCCCTACGCGTATGCGGCTGTCTACGCGCTCGACCCGGTGACGTTCTTCGCCGTCACGAATCCCGAGCCTTGGTACTTCGGAGCGGGTGGAGCGGAAGCGGCACGGCAAGTCCTCGCGACGCCCGGACAGGTCCTCGTCACGGAGGCGTACCTTCGGAATGCCTTCCTGGCCGTCGGGGATCGTCTCCGCTTCGAAGGCAGCGTGTATAACGGCACGAATTACACCGGCACGGTCACGGTGAACACGACGATCGGAGGGACCGTGCGCGGCCTGCCAGGCTACTACGGATTCGGCCTGCCCAACGCAATCTACGGGAGCCGGGACACGTTGGGACCGCTCATCATGCCTGGGCCATTCCCGAGCTACGGCGGGGACCGATACCTTGCCGTCCTCCGTGCCAACGCGGACTGGCATGCCGCGAAGGCGGGCGTCGTCGCCCTTGGAGGATCCAACGTCCAGGTGACCGCCGAGCAAATTGAGGGGCTCCGCTCGAACCCCGTGTTCCGCGCCTTCTTTGGATTCATCGAGCTGGAGATGGCCTTCATGATCGTCATCCTTACGGCGGGCCTCGGAGTCATCCTATACGCCGCGACGCTCGAGAGGGATGTGGAGCTCGCGGCCATCCGGGCTCGCGGCGCGAGCGGGTGGCAGACGGCCGGCCTTCTGATCGGCGAGGCCGCCTCGATCATGCTGATTGGCCTCATCGTTGGCACGGGGATCGGCCTGCTCGCGGCGTACCTATCGACGTCGGTCATTTCAGCCGGCCCGGGAACGGCGGGGGAGTCCTTGGTCCCGGTGCTCTTCATTTTCCCTCTGGAGGCTTTGCTCCTCCTGGTCCTCGCGCCCGCCGCGATGCTCCTCACGTCGTTCGCGGTCACGATTCGCATCGCGCGCATGGACATCGCACGGGTTCTGAAGCTCCGAGGTGGGTAATGTGCCGAACATCCGAACGAAAGACTTGATCAAAGTGTATCGGACCGGGAAATCCGAGGTGATCGCGCTCCGCGGCCTCGACATGCAAGTGGCCGACGGCGAGCTCGTGGCCGTCCAAGGGCCGTCGGGGTGTGGGAAGACGACGCTACTCAATCTCATCGGAGGGATTGACCGCCCGACCGCCGGCCGAATCGAAGTCGACGGTTCCAACCTCGTTGACTTCGGAGACGGAGACCTTGTCAAGTATCGCCTGGCGAAGGTCGGTTTCATCTTTCAGTTCTTCAACCTGGTCCCCACGCTCACCGCCGAAGAAAACGTCGAACTGCCGTTGCGGCTCGCAGGGAAGGGCCCCTCGATCCGTGCTAAACGCCGGAAGGAGCTGCTCGAGCTCGTGGGCATGACACAGCGTGCGAGCCACCGCCCCGACGAGCTGAGCGGCGGCGAGCAGCAACGGGTCGCCATCGGAGTGGCCCTCGCGAACGACCCGCCGCTCC
>VBLV01000194.1 GCA_005879045.1 Methanobacteriota archaeon
GAGGCACCGATTATTGGCTCAACACCACGATTCCGAGCACCTTCCCGGCCCCCTACGCCGGACGGTCGGTGAGTCTGTATATCGGTCCGGACAACCGACCTCCCGTCCTCGGAGACGACGTGATCCGGATCTTCCTCGACATCGACAACAGCACGTTCAGCGGGTATTCGATCGGGGGCATCGGAGCCGACCGGCTGGTCGAAATCCGTGGCAAGGATGGCACTGTCACCCAGTCCGCGTTGCTCGCATTCACGGGGTCGTTCCCTGGACAGTGGGCCTGGACGCCCTTGGCGCCGGTGACGGTCGCCCTGGGCTATCACGCCGTGGAGCTCTCCGTTCCGCTGAACGCCTCAGACCTGTACGTCGAGTCGGGCGACTTCTGGGGGTCGGTCGATTCGACGACAGTCGTACCGGCGTTCGCCCTCTTGACGTCCTCATTCAAGGTGTCCTCCGCGAACACTCCGCTCAGCGTCCCATGGCAGCAAGCGGGGCCTCAACCGACGGCGGTGAGCATTGATCCAAACTCTAACGCGGCGACAACCGTTTACAATCAGCAACGCAAGGTTGTCCGAGCCGGAGCGGGGGCGGGCGCAACCCCGTGCGACGCAACGAACTCGGCCGGCTGCTGGTACACGGTGTTCTACGACCAGCTTGTCGAGCAGGCGACCACGGCCCCTTCGACGGAGACCATTACGTTGGGCACCAAGGTGTCAGGGACCTTCCCTACCGACATTTCCTCCGAGGACGGGATCTACGTCCAGTACCACGAAAGCACGACCACATCGGAGGCGGCCATTGCGTACCGGTCGAACACTGGGACGAATACGGTCAGCAGCCCAAAGACTCGCTCCTGGGACGGCTCTTCCTGGGGCTCCGAGGGTGAGCAGTCGACGGCGACGAGTCCCATCCGCGCGGTTCGTGTGGCGCCGTCGCCAATGTCCTCCTCGTGGAGGATCATCGTCACACAGAGCGATGATGGGAGGCTGGACGCCTACGTTTGCACGCCAACGTGCACGGTGACGAACGACATCGGACAAGTCTGGTCCACCGCTCCAGGCACCCCGGAACGACGCTTCGATGTCGCGTACGAGAACACGAGCGGGGACGCCCTCCTTGTCTATGGGGTCCTCTCGACCGACCCGACCCGTGACATCGCGTATCGGACCTATTCCAACGGCGCTTGGGGACCGGAGCAATACCTGGACGACCCGGGGCACGCGACCGATGTTCAATACACGCAGATTGACCTCGCCCCGAAGAAGGGGAGCGACATCATCGGGATGATCGGAGGGGACGATGCCCTCCATGAGGCGAACGCTTGGATCTGGGACGGTAGTGCCTGGGGATCGTACACCCAGATCACCGCCTCCATGGAAACCCCAAACTATCGCCAGGTCGCCCTCGCCTGGGAGTCGAGCTCGGGGAATCTACTGGCCGTCGCCGCCTCCTCCACCGTGAACGATATCATTTCCAAGGAGTACAGCACGAGTTGGAGCGGGACCTCGCAGTTTGCCTGCGCCAGTGGCAAGGGGCAGGACAAGACCTTCTGGCTCTCCCTCAAAGCGAACCCCCTTGCGACCGCGAACGACATGGTGCTCGGCCTCGTGCAGGACAACTACGACCTCAACACGTGCTACTGGACCGGGAGCGCCTGGGCCAACTTTGTACAGCATGACAATGACTACGATGCCGTGCAAACTCGCGCGTTCGACTTCGCATGGGAGAGCACGGGGAGCAAGGGGCTCCTCGTGTGGGGGACGAGTAGGCTCTCGGGCGGAGGCCAAATCACCTACAAGACCTTCACGGCGCCCAACACTTGGGGCCCGCAGACCAGCGTGGCCATGGGGTCGGGCTTCGACCAGTGGGTCCAGCTGCGCACGAATCCCTTCTCGGGGACGGTGAAGATCCTTGGGGCGGTCCTCGACTCCAACCGCCTCCTAGGAGCCCTCAAATGGGACGGCTCGACGTTCACGGTCATCGGTGCGAATACCTTCAGTGCGGACGAGGGCGCAACTGCGGCCTACGAGAGCTTCGACCTGCGATACCGTGCGACGATTGACGGCCGTTTGTCTGTCAAATACGACTTCGCGAGCGTGGCCGCGGGCGACGAGTACACACTCAAGGTCAAGGGCTACCGCGGGGACGAGAACGTCAACGTCGAGGTCCTCACGCCCCCCTCGACCTGGAACGCACGGATAACGATTGCCTCGACCACGAATACGCTGTACACCTACGATCTCACAGCCTCGGAGTACAATTCAGGGGCGCCTTCGATCCGGTTCGTCGATGCCTTGGGATCCGACGCCGTGGCGTCCGATGTCTTCGTGGATCTGTCCGTCATCGTGTCTACCACCTTGTGGGACAGAGTGATTCTCATGCGGTCCTTGGACACAAGCGGTTCGACGTGGGGTGCGCAAGTCATCCTCGCTTCGGGCCGGTTAGCGGACAGCCCGCTGGTCTTGACGCGCGATTCGGCCGAGCCGTCAATCGCCATCGACTCGAGCGGGTACCTCCATGTGGTCTGGGTATCCGCATCCGCCGCAGGCGACCAAAGCACGCTGAACCTCGTCCGGTACACGAGCACGACGGTCGCTTATCACACCCAAAGTCAACTTGCCACCGATGGGAACTGGCAAGCGGTGACCAGCGTGGACGACACGAGCCCTGGGTATATGCCGACGATTTCGACGGATACTGGGGGCTATCCCCACATCGCTTGGAGTCAATCGAAGACCGTCGCACCAGAGGCTGCAGGAGTTGCATATCGATCCAACACAGGGACGGATGGAGTCAACAGCCTGAAAACCCGATCGTGGGACGGATCGGCCTGGGGCCCGGAGGTGGAACAGACGAACGCGGGCTCGCCCGTGCGCGTGGTCCGCAGCGCGCGGTCGCCGATTGATCCGGACACATCGATTGTCGTGACCCAGGGCGACGACCAGTGGATTGACGCGTACGTGTGCACACCGAGCTGCACGGTGACGAGCAATGTTGGCCAGGCGGGGACAGTGTATTTCCACTCGTTCGAGGTCGCCTTCGAGCAGTCAAGCGGGGACGCGCTGCTGGTCTGGGCGGGCTCGGATTTTGACAACACCCACGACATCGGCTACATGACGTACACCGGTGGCGCGTGGAGCCCCGTCCAATGGTATGATGACACGACGGACACGACCTCCGGTCCGTATGGATTGGTCGAGCTGGCGCCCAAGAAGGGGAGTGACCAAATCGGACTCGTCGGGGGCGACATCAA
>VBLV01000195.1 GCA_005879045.1 Methanobacteriota archaeon
GGCCGGAACAGTCGTGTCGCGAAGAACGTGCCGAGCGGGAACAATAGGGCAACGACAGCAAAAATCACGACGGGCACGTAGCTTTCCAGCACCATGTCCGTCGCGTGGAAAATTGGTCGGGCTATTAAACCTTTGTCGGGGCACACGACCCTCGTGTTTTCTCCCGATAACGCGGGCTCGCGTCGCGTCTCGAAGATGCGTCGAGTCGCGCGCCGAAAATCCTCGCCGAACATCGGCACAACGATTTATATCGAGGGATTTCAATGGTCTCGGTCGGATGGCTGTGGAGAGGCGTCTCCCGCCCGGGCAGCGGGAGGTCCGGAAATGGCCGAGGCTCGACCTGGGCATCGTCCCTCGCTTCGACCCGAAGGAGTGGGATCTCCGCGTAGACGGCTCGGTCGACAAACCGATCCGCTACACGTACGACGAATTCCTGCGGCTTCCCTCCGCGAAGGTGATGTCCCCGTTCCACTGCGTCACGGGCTGGACGACCTTCGACAACGAGTGGGTCGGAGTCACGGTCCGCGAGGTGGCGGAGCGCGCGCAGATCCGCTCGACCGCCCGCTTCGCGACCTTTCGCTGCGGCGATGGGTACACGACGTCCCATCCGCTCAACGTCCTCTACGATTCCGACGTCCTCCTCACGTACCAGTGGGACGGCAAGCCGCTCCCGATCGAACACGGGGGACCCGTCCGGCTCCTCGTGCCGAAGCGCTACGCGTACAAGAGCGCAAAGTGGGTGCGCGCCGTCACCTTCACGGACGAGGAAGAGCTCGGGTACTGGGAGGTCCGCGGGTACAGCAACACCGCAGATCCGTTGACCGAGGACCGCTACTCCTTCTGATGGGCTCTTGCTCACGCGCATGTGTGGAAAGTAGATAAGCCGAGCCCTCTTGGCAGCGATGACGGCCGTGGCGAAGGTCGCTTCGGAGGAGGACCGCCCGAGCGAGCGGCGGATGACATTCTTCGAGCACATCGAGGAACTCCGGCAGCGCCTCAAAGTGATCGTGGTCGTGGTCGTGGTGCTGTTCGCTCTGTTCCTAACGACTGGAATCGGCTCCGTGAACGTGTCCGGAACGCAGATTCCGATGCTGATTCCCGCCCTCGGACCGACCAACCCGAACGTCGCGACTCAATTCGTCGTCGCCATGAAGAACTATCTCGTACCGGAACGGGTCGGAGGGATCCCACTGAACTTCAGTTTCGCACCGCCTTGGGACGCGTACGTGGTCATGTTCAAGGTCGCCTTCTTCCTCGCCGCCATCGTCGGCTCGCCGGTCATCGTGTACGAGCTGGGACAATTCATCGGACCTGCTCTGAAGCCGTCCGAAAAACGACTCATCCTTCGAATCACCGTCCCGGTGGTTGCACTGTTCCTCTCCGGCGTCGCACTGTGCTTCATCGTCGTCTTGCCTTTCACCTTCAACCTGCTCTATTCAGTCCAGACCGTTCTCGGTGCGAACTTTCTGGTCCTCTATGGTGACGACTTCATCGACTTCGTCCTGCTATTCACGCTTGCGTTCGGCCTTGCGTTCCAGCTCCCTGTGCTCATGTATGGCCTGTCGGCCCTCGGGATTGTGTCGTCGGACTTCTGGAAGAAATATTGGCGCTTCGCCGCGATCGCCATCTTCTTGTTCGGCGCGATCATCACGCCAGACGGCAGCGGAATCACGATGTTCCTCGTCGCGCTCCCGATGCTCGCCCTCTACGTCGTCGGGTATGGGGCGGCCGTGCGGGTCGAACACGCCCGGGCACGTGCGAAAACCTGATAACCCGGTCGTCCTTAGCAGAAAGGGAGGCCGAAAGAATGTCAGCGTTTTCCCCGATTGACATCGCGGCCCAGATCGAAGGCATCGAGTGGGTTGTCATCTTGATCATCATCGCGGTGCTCCTGCTTTTCGGACCCTCGAAACTGCCGGAACTCGCTCGCGGTGTGGGTCGGGCACTTGGGGAATTCCGACGGGGCCGAATGGAGATTGAACGGGAAATTAGCACGGAACTGTCGACGATGGACGCACGCGACATGCGGATGCGCGTCGAGAAGGCCGCAGGCGCGCTTGGCGTGTCTTCGGGCGGCCGGAGCGAGATGCAGTTGAAGCTCGACATCGCGCGCGCCGTCGACAAGGCCCAGGATCAGCAGGTCGTTTCCGCCGCGCAGGCGATGGGCGTATACAGTTCCGGATCGGATGTCACACGCCTGAAGGAACAGATCATCAAAGCCCTCAACGTGTGACGCTTTTCTCCGAGTACCTGAGGGTCGCACGTTACCTTTATCCCAAGTGAGAGTCTACCCGCGAACGTCCCCCGGAGCAGGGCCCATGGCGAGCCTCGATTATGCGTATCGCAGACTCGTGAACACCCTGGGGCCCGAGCGCGTCGCGCGCTCCGAATTCGAGCGGATGGTCTACAGCCACGACTTCGCGTCCCTGCCGAAAATCGCGCTCCTCCAATGGAAACTGTACCCGGATTTCGTCGCCTTGCCGCAGACGACCGAGGAGGTCGCCGCTCTCGTGAAGCTGAGCGACGAGAGCTTATTGCAAATCACCCCGCGAGGCGGCGGGACCGGATGGTACGGCGGCTCCGTGCCGAACCGCGGTGGCGTCCTGATCGACATGCGGAAAATGAACCACATCGTGAAGTTCGACCCGGATGGCCGGACGGTCACCGTCGAAGCGGGCGCGACCTGGAAAGACCTCGAGGATTTCGTCGAGTCGAAAGGCTTCGCCCTTCCGATCGTCCCTGTGAACGCGATCGGGAGCACGCTGGGCGGCGCGATCAACTCCGGGAGCACCGGCTTCGGCGCCCCCCGCGGCGGGAGCCTGCGGGACGCGATCGCCCGGCTCCAGGTAGTCCTGCCGGACGGGAGCCTGCTCAAGACCGCTTCGGAGGCGGACGCGGGCGGCCAGCTCGCGAACCTCACGCCGCTCTTCTTCGGCGCGGAAGGAACGCTGGGCATCATCACGGAGGCGACCCTCCGGGTCGTCCCGAAACCGGAGTCGTCGAAGGCGATCGCGTACGCGTTCCCCTCGCTCGCGGCATCGGCTCGATTCTTGAAGGAAATCGTCGATAGCGCGCTCGTCCCATACCATGCCGCGCTCGCGAGTCGGGATCACTTCGTCTTCGAGAGGGCCCTCCGTCCGGACAGCCCGGATCCGGCGGACATCGCCCTCGTCGCCGTACAGGGATCGAAAGACGAGGTCGCCGACCAGGAGCGGACCGTCGACGGACTCGCGTCGAAAGAGAACGGCGTGAAACTCGTCCCGTCGGTCACCGATCAACTCTGGAGGGATCGGTACAACAACTACAGTGCGCGCCGGCTGAGTCGCGGACTCGTGACCTCGTACAATCTCATCCCCGTGAGTCGGTTGCCCGAGGCTGTCGATCGAGCCGTGGAGATCCGGGACAAGCTCAAACT
>VBLV01000181.1 GCA_005879045.1 Methanobacteriota archaeon
TTAAGGGATTCTCGCGTTCGCCCGAGTGGCGGGTGGGGAGCCATGTCACAGCCAGTCGAACCGGGGACCGGAACTCCTTCGGCGCCGAAGACAGGCCGAGGAAAACTGATCGCAATCGTAGTCGCGGTGCTCGTCCTGGTGGCGATTGGCGCGGCCGCCGTCTACTACCTGACCCAGCCGCCCGTTCCGACAGGTACGATCAAGGTCGGGTTCACGATTTCCCTGACCGGGCGCTACAGCGTCGAAGGGACGAATTCGCGGAATGGGATCATGACCGCCGCGAATTGGATCAACAGCCACGGAGGAATCACGGTCCAGGGCAAAGTGTACAACATCAGCCTCGTCTTCTACGACGACCAGAGCGTCCAGGGGAACGTCAACACGCTTTACCCTCAGATCATTGAGCAAGACAAAGCCCAGTTTCTCCTCGCACCGTACAGCACCCTCCTCACGGGCACGGCCGCGCCGATCGCGGATAATTACGATCGGGTCATGCTCTCCCATGGCGGCGCGGCCGACACGATCTGGACGCAGACAACGCGTCGCAATCTGGTGGAGGTCCTGAGTCCGGCTTCGGTCTACCTGAAGGGTGCGGTGGAATGGATCCATACGAACCACGCCGCGGACAAAATCGCCGTGCTTCACGAGAGCGACCCGTTCTCCACTCTGGCGGCCGATTCGGCGATCAGTTATGCGCAGTCCCTCGGGCTGAACGTCGTCTACAACCAATCCTATCCGACGGGCGCGACCGACCTGTCGCCGCAGCTCAACGCCGCGATGGCCGCCGGCGCCGACGATCTGCTTGGAGGGGGGCACTTCAACGATGGCTTGCTCATCATGAACCAACTCAAGACCATCTGGACGCCGAAGTTCGTCTCGCTCCTCGTGGCAGTAACCGAGCCAAGCTTTCAAGCCCAGTTGCAGGCGACGGCGAACAACGTAACGGGCCCGTCCCAATGGGAAAGCGCCGCCGCCTACAGTGCGACCTTGTCGCAGTCCCTCGGCCTCCCGTGGTACGGACCGACGCCCACGGAATTCACCCAGCTCTACGGAACGCTGAACGGCGGAGCAAGCCCTTCGTACCACTCCGCGGAAGCGGGCGGGGCCGTCCTCGTCCTCGCGCAGGCGATCGGGCGGGCGAACAGCCTCAACACGACGGACGTTCGAGCAGCCCTAGGGAACATGCACATCATGAATTTCTTTGGACAGTTTCAGATCGCCGCATCGGGGTTGCAGATCGCGCACTCGATGATCGTCGTGCAGTGGCAGGCCGGGGCGCTCAAGATCGTGTATCCGGCGGACGTCGCGCAGGCGTCGGTGCAGTACCCGTACACCGGATCCTAGTCAGGGGGACACGGGCGCATGCCCGCGCTGGAGGTCCTCGTCACGGACCTAGCCTTTGGCTTGCTGCTCGGCTGCGTCTTCGCGGTCATCGCGCACGGCCTGAACCTCATTTGGGGCGTCGCAAAGATCGTGAACGTCGCGCACGGCGTGTTCATCATGCTCGGGGCGTATGGCGCGTACTTCCTCAACCTGTACCTCGGGATCAATCCGCTCCTGAGCGCGCCCGTGGACGCCGCAATCGGCCTTGCAATCGGAGTGGGTTTCTACTTCGGGTTTCTTCACCGGGAGCTTCGAGGCAAGGAATCGATCGCCCAGCAAAGCGAGATGGTCACCCTCGTGGCCACATTTGGGCTCGCGTTGTTCATCAGCAACCTCGCCCTCTTGCTCTGGACCCCCAACTTCGTCGGCATCCCGTGGAGTCCGGGATCCATCCGACTCGGATTCCTCCAGCTACCCCTCGGCGCGCTCTACGTGGCCATCGCGTCCGTCGCGATTATCGCCCTCACGCACATCTTCCTCAGCCGCACGTATCTGGGAAACGCCATCCGGGCGTATAGCCAGGATATCCCGGCGACGCAGCTCATGGGAATCAACCCGACGTTCGTCGCCGCGGTCGGGACGGCCCTCGGATTCTCCGTCACGATGGCGGGCGGAGCCCTCCTCTCGGTGTGGTTGCCGGTGGGGATCAATCCCGGCATGGGCGCCCTCTATGCCCCCATCAGTTTCGTGATCGTGGTCCTCGGGGGACCGGGGAGGATGTGGGGGAGCCTCGTCGGCGGGATTTCGCTCGCGGTAATCATTGACGTCGGGCAGGCGTTCGTGGGTACGTCGCTTGCCACAGCAATCGCCTTCCTCACCTTGATCCCGATCCTTCTGTTCCGCCCTGAGGGGATCCTCCGGTGAAGATTCCGAAGTTGCCGACAATCGGGCCCACGTTATGGGGCATCGGTGTGTTCCTTCTCGTCCTGGGCGGGTTGGCCCCGTGGATCCCGCGGTTTACGTTGACGATCTTGGTCAACCTCCTGATCTTCGCCGCGCTCGCGTATTCCTTGAACTTCATCACGGGCCTCACCGGATACGTGAACTTCGGCCACGTCGTCTTCATGGCGGTGGGGGCGTACACCCTCGGCTACACCGTCGGGACGATCCGACTCCACCCGCTCGGCGGTGTGGTGCTTGGCGGCCTCGTGGCGCTCGTCCTCGCCCTCGGTCTGGGGGCAGTTACACTTCGGTTCCGCGGCGTCTACTTCGCGATCGCGTCGCTCGTCACTCCCCTCGCGGGGCTGAACATCGTGCTCGTCCTCCCGGCCTTGGGCGGCGGCCAAGGGATCTTCCTGAACATCGGGTTCGACCCCCTCTCCTGGTTTTACACAATCTGGGCCATCATCGCAGCCGAGGTCGGCCTGACGTACTGGATCACCCACGGCCGCCTCGGATACGGCATCCGCGCAATCAAGAGCGACGAGGACGCGGCGAAATCGCTGGGCGTCAACGCGCCGCGGCTGAAGCTCTTCCTCTTCGCCTTGAGCGGGCTGTTTGCGGGCGCTACGGGAGGCGTCTACGCTTGGACGACATCGGGTATCATCCCGGAGGCGGCGTTCGACCTCACCTTCTCTTTGCGGATGCTCGCGATGATCGTCATCGGCGGGATGGGGACGCTCCTCGGTCCCCTGATTGGAGCGATCGCCGTCTACCTGCCTTCGCGTTTATTCCTGACCATCTTCATCGGTACCGAGTCCATC
>VBLV01000182.1 GCA_005879045.1 Methanobacteriota archaeon
TCGCTCATCTGTTGCGCCGAGACCAGCTCGAACATGCGATGCGATTCGTCGACGAACTCGAGATCGCACTCGGTCTCGAGTCGACGAACGAGAACGTCCTCAAATACGCCGTGAACAAAGTGTGGGGCCTCAAGGAGCATGCCCGGGCCGCGTCCCTCGCTCACGAACTCGGGGCGACCGTGAAGACGTACCTCCTGATCAAGCCGCCGTTCTTGACGGAGCGAGAGGCGATCGAGGACGCGGTCCGATCGGGACACGAGGCGGATCCGTACAGCGACACGATCTCCTTCAACCCGGTGAATGTACAGAGCCGCACGATCGTCGACCGCCTCTTCCGCCGCGGCGAGTACCGCCCCCCGTGGCTCTGGTCCGTCGTCGAAGTCCTTGAACGGACCCGAGATCTGAAGGCGCACGTGAAGAGCCATCCGACCGCCGGCGGAATGGTCCGCGGGGCGCACAATTGCGGGACCTGCGATCGCCGGGTCGTGAACGCGGTCGAGGAATTCTCCCTCGGCCTCCGAGACGATTTCGCCGACCTGTCGTGCTCCTGCCAGGATGTATGGCGTACCTATTACGAGGTCCAGCCGTTCATGCTGACGTCGTCCGTAACGTTCATGCGAGGCCCGAGGTTCGGGAATCTCGATCCGAATGCGCGACTACGAGCTGAAGCGGGGCACGGGGAAGATCCTGGAGGGCGACGGCCTGAGAAAGATCGCCGCGGACGTGTTCGGCGATGTCGGGACGGATGGCGCGAAGGTGATCGTGTCGTACGGGGCCCTCGAGAAGATGGTCGCGTGGACCGACGGCAAGAAGCTCTTCGTTGACACGTCGATGAAGACCGGTGTGGCGGACCACATCGCCACGGACACGATCAAGGCGTACAACAGGTTCCTCGAGCGGGCGACCGGCCTCACGGCGAAAGAGCGGAGCAAGCGAGCGCAGGAAGCCGCGAAGAGAGGCGCCGCCTGACGGACCGGCGCTCCCGCTCGCGCTCGAAGAAATGGAAGAGGGGTGCGGGGGGGCCCTCGGCCTAGCCGAAGAGCGCACCCAGGCCCGCGGCCGCCTCTTCCTCGGAGACTTTCTCCTCTTCCTTCTTTTCCTCTTTCTTCTCCTCTTTTTTCTTCTCGGCGGGCGGCGCTGGCGCGGGAGCGGCGGTCGGCATCGCGACGGCGGCCTTGAGGGCCTCGTCGATGTTCACGCCTTCCAGCGCAGCGGTCAGGGCTTTCACGCGAGTCTCGTCGACCTTCACTCCGGCGGCCGTGAGGACCTTCTTCAGGTTCTCCTCGTTCACCGGCTTCCCGGCCGCGTGCAAGACCAACGCCCCGTACACATATTCCATTCGTCGTCACCTCCTTGTTCTTGATCACCCGGTCATCGCGCGAAGCTCCTCGTCGGCCGCGCCGGGCGCGCGTGCGACGAGGGCGCGCATCTGCGCGTACGCCTTCGCTAGGAGAAACTTGACCGACTCCTTCGTCGGGAATTCGGATTCCACCGCGAGCCCCAGCGCCTGTGCGTGGGCCTTCGCGAGGAGCGGGCGGATCGTTTCTTTCGTCGGGTACCCGATCTCGAGCGCCAGGGCGAGAGCCTCCCGCCAAGCCTGCGCGATCTGGCCCCGGACGACCGTGTCGTCGACGGCGAGAGCGTCCCGGCGGAACACGGTGCCGTCCTCGTACGCGCCGCGCAGGTCGAGTCCGACGACGAGCGGGAAAATCTCGAGCCGCGCCAGCTGCTGGGCGACGTCCCTCGGGATTCGCTGACCGGCTCTCACCATGAGCTTGTCTTGGCGAATCACGACTTTCCCGCGTTCAATCGCGGCGGGAATCCCGGCTTTCTGGAGCTCGCCGACGACCGGGCCGGGCTTGAAGGGCGTCTCCCCCGCGCGGACCCAGAGGTCCTCCGGCGCGATCTCGCCCCCGCGGGCCGGGGCGCGCGTCTTCGTCGCCTCGAGCTCCTTGAACAGCCGGAAGGGATTGATGTCCGCCGTCACCACGGCCGTCTGCCCCTCGATCGTGTCGCTGAGCTTGACCAGCGCCGGCTTCTTCTCACTCGCCTGCTGCAGCGCGAGGCGCAGCAGGTTGTTCTTCGCGACGGTGATCGTGGCACGTCCGGAGAGTTTCTTCCGGATCGCCTGGAACTGCGGCGCAGGGATCCCGTGGATGTTCGCGATCCCGACGACGCGGGCCTGGGCGCAGCGCGTCGCGAGCGCCTCGACGAGTTGCTTCTTGTAGGGAGCGACGTGCGCCGTGGGACCACCTCAGAGGTACTTCACTGCAGGGCCCATCGTCGTCTTGACATAAGCCGACTGAATGTTGAAGCGTCCGCGTTCCAGTTTGCCGACGACCCGGCGCATGAGGGCATCGAGATTCTCCGCGAGATCCTCCGGGGGCATGTCTCGCGTCCCGATGGCCGCATGGAACGTCCGCTTGTCGCGGCTCCGGACGCGAACCGTGTTCCGCAACGAGTTGATGAGGTTCGTCGGATCCGCCGTGGGCGGCACGGGCCGAGGCATCCTCCCTCGCGGTCCGAGGACGACGCCGAGGCGCTTCCCGATCACGGGCATGAGGGGCGCTTCTGCGATGAAGAAGTCGTACGACGTCGCGAGGGCCCTTGCCTTTCGCTTGTCGCTGGCGTACTCTTCGATCTCTTGCGGCTGGATCACGAGGTCCGCGACGTTCCTCGCCTTGAGCGCGAGCTCACCGGAGGCAAAGACGCAGACGCGAATCGGCTTCCCGCGTCCCTTCGGCAGGACGATGTCTTCTTCAACGCGATTCTTCGGGACCGAAAGATCGACATCGCGCAGGTTCACGGCGACCTCGACGGATTCTTTGAACGCGCGGGGCTTGGCGGCCTCGAGCAGCTTCTTGATTGTCTCGACCGAATGCTTGTCCGCCAAGGGAGATCGCCTCCTGCAGTGCGTGCAGCCGTGGGGCCTCCTGCAGAGGAGAGGCGGCGAAAGAGCGTGCCCCTAATAAGGCTTTGCGGACACACGGCCGCTGCACGGTTCACGGGAGAGCGAACCGGCCGGGACGGCTTCGGGGCCGCGAGCGTCGCGCTTGAGATTCCGTTGTCGACACGTCGTCGTGAATTATCAGTCGGACGATGATAACTGCATAAGCCTTTTGTAGGAATCGCTCGTAGCCCGATGCGTGCGGGAGGAGGACGTCGCGCGTGCCCTCGAGACCCTCGGGCTCACCGGCAAGGAATCGCGCGCGTACCTGAGCCTGTTGCAGAACGGAGTCGCGACCGCTCAGCAAGTCAGCCAATTCCTCGGGGTCCAGTATCCCGCGGTGTATCGGATCTTGCAGTCCCTGCAGACGAAAGGCTGGATCGAGGTGTCCCGGGAGCGGCCGAACCGGTATCGGGCCCGCGCGCCTCGAATCGTCGCGGAAGAAGCGCGCCAATCGAAAGGCGATGATCTGGTTGCCGCCGCCGAGATGGTGGGCGGGTTGAAGGAGAGTCCCGTCCCGAAAGTCCGGGAGGCCGAGACGGACCTCTGGATCTACAAGGGGACCGAGTCGATCGGTCGCAAGCTCCGCGAGGTGGTCCTCTCGAGCAGCGGGCAGATCCTGTGCGTGAGTCCGTTTCCTGTCGCCCCTGAAATCCTGCGCCTCCTGTTCGACGCGCTCGGGCGATCCCGCCGCGTCGTGCGGGTGGTCCTGAACCAGGCGAACCGCGCAGACCTCGCGGAGCTCGGAAGCCTCCTGGGACGGAACATGCGCGTGCAATTCCATTTCCCCGCCCGGCCGCTCTCGGCGACGCGCCTCGCCCACACCTATGTGTTCCCGAGCGATCGGGAGGTCTTCATCCTGAATTCGTTCTACCGCGATGGGGGCCTCGCGGCGGACAAGCTCCAGGGGCTGTGGGTCGGCGACATGGACTTCGTCCGGATCCAGCTCGAGGCGATGCTCCTAGACCTATCGCAGCCGACGGCTCGGGCGCGGAAGGCGTTTCCAAAGGCCCGCTGACATCAGCCCGCGAGCTGTTTGTCGTACTTGCCGGCCTGGATTTCTTTCGAGAACTCTTTCGCGGGTTTGCCTTCGACGGTGACGCCCATCGAGACGCACGTGCCGACGACCTCGAGGACGCGGGTCTTCAAGGATTTCGCCTGCATCGCGTCCGCCTTCATGTTCGCGACCTTGATCGCCTGCGCCAGGCTCAAGTTCCCGACGCGCGTCTTGCCCGGGTCGCCGGAGCCTTTCTCGACCTTCAGCTCTTTGGCAATCAGCGCGGACGTCGGTGGGGTACCGACCTCAATCGTGAAGGCTTTCGATTTTGGATCGACAAGCAGGGTGACGGGGACCTTCATCCCTTCGAAGCTTTTCGTCTTCTCGTTGATGGCCTTGATGATTTCGACGATGTTCAGGCCGAGCGGACCAAGCGCCGGTCCAAGCGGAGGCCCGGGGGTGGCCTTGCCGCCATCGACGAGCACGCTGAGCTTCTCAACCATCGCGGGACCCTGAGTGAGCCGGCCCCAGAGAACCGGCCGACATAAACGTTTCGACCGAGATCACCGAGCACCTCCGGCTGGTACCGGATCCCACATCGCGACGGCGCGGAGGCATCTCGATCGGGCCAGGGCGGGTCCGTCCGCGAGGCTTCGAGGTTAACCTTAAACAAGGTTGAACCGCGCGGCCCTTGCCGACCGATGCGGATGGCCCGACTTACTTCTCCTCTTCTTTCTGGAGGACCCGGACGCTATCTCCTCGCACGGTCACCGGGATCCGGACCATCGCCTCGAACAGTTCGACGGTGATCTCTTCCTTCGTCTCGTCGATCTTCATCACGCGGGCCTTCTCGCCTTTGAACGGCCCGGCGACCAGCTCGACGATGTCGCCCTCCATGATGCCGCTGACGATCGGCTTCGGGGTGAGGTATGCCTCGATTTCCGAAAACGCGATTCCGGTCGACTCTCCCTCGCCTTTCACGACGCCGCGCGCCCGCCGGAGTCCGCGGACGACCTCCTCCAGGCGGTCGGGATTCATGCTCTCGACGTAGACGTAACCGCGGAAGTTCGCCGGCACGAGGATCGAGAACACCCCGACGTCTTTCGCCTTGGCCCGCGCGTAGATCGCGTCCGCCACCGCGCGTTCGTGCCCGATCGATGACTTCACGGCGAGGACGGCCTGCCGCGCGCTGAAGCTCAAGGTCTTCGCGTCGAACGCCCCCGGGTCGCCTTTCGAAATCGCGTTCACGACGACGTTCAGGCGGTCCCCGTACCGTGCGCCTTTCGGACATGTGACGGTCAGGGTAATCTCTCGCTGGCCATCGGCAATGAGCCGGAACTCCTTCTCCGTGACTTTCGTGAAGGTGACGTCCCACACTTTGTCCTCGACGCCATAGAGCTTGACGGTCCACTCCGGCGGATCCGGAAGCTCGGAGTGGTAGACGAGGTCCACCTTGATCCGAATCGTGTCATCCTCGGTCCCCGTGTTCGTGACGACGACCGGGTATTCTTTCGTCTGACCGGCGGTGAGGGAGACCTTCTCCTCTTTCAGGTCCAGCTTGACGCCGTAGTGGCCGACCGCGGGTGGCTCGGGCTTGGGCTCCGATTTCGCCTCGCGCCTCGAGAAATCGTCCAGGAGACCCATCGTTCACATCCCCAGGGACCCGAAAATCCCATGGAAGACGCCGGGACCGTATCGCATGACCAGGTAGATCACGAAGCCCAGGGCACCGATCGCGGCGATGCCGAGGCCGGTGATGAGCACGACCTTCGAGTACTCGTCCGGCGTGGGCCTGCGCGCCATCTTCAGGACGCGGCCGTACCGCCCCTTGCCGAGACGCTTCGCGCGCTCCTCGATCCGCCGTTGGACCTCCCAGCTCTTGTCCACGATGTCCGCCATGAACCTCACCGTACGATGTCGACGCCGCCGTGGGTACGCACGTGCTCTCCCGGCCCGAGGATCTGCTTCGATCTCACTCCGGTCAAGATGAGCATGACCCGAAGCTTGTGCTCCAGGCTCGGGTCGACCGCCGCTCCCCAGATAATCCGGGCGTTCGGGGCGATCCGACCTTGGACGATCTCGGCGACCTTCTCCGCCTCGGCCACGCTCATGTCGTTCCCGCCCGTGACGTTCACGAGCGCTCCCGTCGCCGCGCTGATGTCGACGTCGATCAAGGGTGAGTTGATCGCCTCTTCGATCGCCTCCTCCGCGCGGTTGTCGCGATCCGACTCGCCGAGGCCGATCATCGCGACCCCGCCGCCCTTCATGATCGTCTTGATGTCATTGAAATCGAGGTTCACGAGGCCCGGCTTCGTGATGATCTCCGTGATCCCCTTGATGGCGCGCATCAGCACGTCGTCCGCGACCTTGAACGCCGCATTCAGGGCCAGACGCGGGACGAGCTCAAGGAGTTTGTCATTCGGGATCACGACGACCGTGTCCGCAAAGTTCCGGAGCTTCTCGAGGCCGTACTCCGCGTTCTCCGCGCGGATCGCGCCCTCCGCCCGGAACGGGAACGTGCAGATCGCGATCGTCAGGGCGCCCGCCTCTTTCGAAAGCTGCGCGAGGACCGGCGCGCCGCCCGTCCCCGTGCCGCCTCCGAGGCCGCACGTGATGAAGACCATGTCCGCACCCTGGACGACGGACCGCAGTTCGTCCGCGGCCTCGCGGGCC
>VBLV01000183.1 GCA_005879045.1 Methanobacteriota archaeon
TGCCGCATGATGGGGGTCGTGAGCCGGGGACCGGTGTATTACGACCTGTTCGAGGAGTTCGCGGACCTCGCGACGAAAGGCATGTGTCCGCTCGGGGCACCGGACGAGCGCGGGCACAAGGATGGCTGGGGCCTCGCCTGCTTCCGAAACGGCGCGCTCACCTTCCACTCGCGAGATGCCGGCTGCGCGGCGGACGCATCGAAGTATTATGGTACCGCCTGGAAGATTGCGAAGCTCAACATCGAGCGCGCGGCCGGGCAATCGCTCATCGTCATGGGCCATCTGCGGCGCGCGAGCGTTGGCGGGCTCGCGGCCCAGAAGTTCTCCCATCCCTTCATCCTGGAGCGGGACGGGGTGACTTGGGCGTTCCAGCACAACGGGTCGCTCGTGAACGACCTCGGAGACCGAGGAAAAATCGACTCGCAGTTGATATTCGAGCTGCTCCTCGAACGCTTGGGGGGCCGCGATCACGAGGCGGTTGCGAAGGCGACCGCCGCAGTGCGCGACCTGGCGATTCAGAAATTCGGAGGATTCACCGCCCTGAACTTCATGCTCTCCGACGGCCGCTCGCTCCATGCCTTTCGGGACTTCCAAACGAACGGCCAATACTACACGCTCTATCTCGACAATTTCGGGGAGATGATCATCGCGGCTTCAGAGCCCCTTCTAGCGATGCAATCGGAACCGATGCCCCGCGGCGTGCTCCACACGATTACGTCCGACTTGGAACTCCAGAGGACCATCGTCTCGTAGAAGGCTCGTCCTCTCGATGGGGTTCGGCGAGGGTTGTGGCGGGTCTAGCCCCGACAACCCGCTCGTTTCTTGCCGAATCATTGCGTCTCGAGAACTTGGCCACAGGCGTACGACCAAACCAAGAAACTCCCCGATGCTTCGCACGTTCAGCTTGCTCTCGCCGTTCTGACGGTTCCGGAAGAGGTACGGGACCTCGCTCACAACGGGACGGGCTTGAACGAGGATCTCGAGGAGCGGTTTGTTGCCGTCTCCTCGAATGCGCACCGACTGCAGGAACGAGCGTCGAAACACGAAGAACCCTGAAAGTGGGTCCCGGCATCGTACACGCAGGCCGATGCGGGCGATGAGCGTTGCGCCCAAACTAATGAGGTGACGCCGGGCCGGCCACGACTCGATGTCGGCCCCCGGGACGTACCGGGAGGCAACGACACCGTCCCCGCCGTCCAATGAGGCGATGAGACAGGGAATGAGGCTAGGAGGGTGGGAGAGATCCGCGTCCATCACGCAGACGAGGTCCCACCGGCAAACGTCCAGTCCACGCGCGATCGCCCCTCCCATGCTCCTCGGGCCGTTCGGTGTCACAACGCGGACATCCAGGCCCTTGTCTCGACCGAGTTGGCTCGCGAGTTCTGCTGTTCCATCCGGAGATCGGTCATCGACCAGGACAACCTCGGAGGGCCGCTTCAATTGAGGCGCGACCGACGCGATTTCGGCAAGGAGCTGCTCGATGTTATCCCGCTCGTTGTATGTGGGTATGACGATTGACAGCCCTTCGGAGAAATCCGGCCATGCCATACCCCAGCCCCCGCTACCTATCTCAAACTATAACTATCTTGGTAGTAATTAGGTTTTTTGGGAAATCTAGGCGGCTTAGAGGCTATTGACGCAGACCCGAGGCTCCCAAAATGAGGCTTCCATTCTTCGCTTGGCGCCGTTCACTTCTGGCTTGGATCGGTCCTCGGACGTCCCACTTCGATTTGTAGAATTGCACGGCCGACCTCACGTATTGTACTCTGCGGCGAACCTGCCAGCGTGGATTTCCTGGGCCACCGAAGCCCTCGTCCGTTGGCAAATTGGAAATGAGACGTTTGTTGGAAATGCAACTGCAGTCAACGACCGGGAGACTTTGGAAGGCGAAATTCTTCCGCAGGTCACCCGCCAATTCGGATCGGAGCGGCTCTCCCGATGGTTCGGCTCTGACATCGGTTGCCTCGCCCTATCCGGGTCTCCGGCCACCGCGTCGTATTATGGACAGGTTGAGGCCCTGTTCGACCACGCGGCTCCGCACTACGACCGGACAGTGCAGAACGACCGGCTCAACCTCCATCTCCGGGTGGTTTCGTCTGAGATCCTGCGCAACTTGTTCCCTCCCGGCAGCCGGGTCCTCGAACTCGGGTGTGGGACCGGTCTCGAAACGATTCCTTTGGCGGAGGCGGGGGCGCAGATCGTGGCCGTCGACATCTCGGCCAAAATGCTCGCAGAACTCGATCGGAAAGCTCGCGCCGCTTCCGTTCGAGATCGCGTCGAGACTCGCAAGGGATCGATCCGGGAGCTCCAGAGGATCCTGAGCGACTTCGGACCGGGAGCCTTCGACGGCGCGTTCTCCCACTTCGGGGCACTCAATTGCGAGCCGAATCTCGACGGTCTGCCGTCGACGTTGCATCAACTCATCAAAGCGAAGGGGAAGGTATCGTTGGGAGTTCTGAACCGGACGAGCCTCGTGGAGATGATGCTCTTCACCGCGAGCTTGCGACCCAGCCGGGCGTTTGCACGTCTTCGGTCCACGTTGGCGGTGGGGCGATCTCAATTCGGCGTGCAAGTCTTCCCGTACGGACCGGGAGCGATTCGGCGGTTATTCCGTCCGTTTTTCGCGGAGGAGGAAGCAATCGGAGTCTCGGTGCTACTCCCTCCTTCCCACCTGGGTGGACGTCTCCTGCCCCATCCCACGTTGCTTGCTCTGCTCGAGTCAATTGACGCTTCCGTCGCCGACCGACCGTTGTTTCGTTTCCTTGGGGACTATTTCCTAATGCAAATGGTGCGGCGGTAGCATGTCAGCTGGGGGGTCGATTCGGGCCTATTTCGGAATCCGTCCGCGAACGTTCCTGGATGGTCTAAGGCTGTACGCTGCGTACGCCGTTTCCGTTTTGCTCCGGATTCTAGTGCCTTCTCGCTCCGGGTCGGTAGGCCGGTGGGTGCGAGGCAAGTCGAGGTTGGGGGTGTCGGTCGGAGGAATCCTGTTCGACGTCCGCCCTCGGACCAACGATTTGGATTTGATTTCTCCCAAGCACGAACCTTTGACAACTGCGTGGTTCCGAGTGGGGACGGACGACGTCGTCGTCGATGTCGGCGCACACATCGGGCGATACGCATTGAAAGCCGCGACCAAAGCGTCGAGGGTCATCGCGGTTGAGCCCAATCCGTCCAATTTCGAGCTCCTCGCGAGAAACGTCCGCCTGAACGTTTTCTCAAACGTGGTCCTCGTGTGTGTTGAGGCTCGCGGCAAGGGAGAATACGGGCACCTCCAGCGTTGAGCCAGATGTATTCGGCGGTCGAGGCGGATCGGCAGGTACTCTCCTCGTGGAAAGCACAACACTGGATCAACTCGCCGAGTCCTTTGGCTTGACGCGGATTGATTGGCTCAAGGTGGACGTCGAGGGCCACGAGATCGAGGTGCTGCAAGGCGCGAGAGCTGCTCTTGGAATGACCGGAGCGATTGCCCTTGAGGTCACACGATCGACGAACGACCGCTGCAGGGAGATCGTTGCCTCGGCAGGCTTCGACCTCATCCAGCTTGAACAGGGGAGTATGGCGGTCAACTGGATGTTGCGGAAGCGGGTGAATCTGCCGCTCGCTCCCCCCAAGACAATCGACATCCATGGACCCGCGGAGAGGACGAGCCTCAGCATGCGCATATGCGCCTACAACGAGGCTAAGAGCCTGCCGGCTGGCTTCGTGGTCGACGAGATTCTCGTCGTGGCGAGCGGCTGTACGGATGGGACCGAGCGCCTCGTAGAGCATTGGGTGGAAGTCGAGCCCAAGGTGACCCTAATTCGTGAGCCAGAGCGACGCGGGAAAGCTTCCGCGCTGAACGCCATCCTCGCACGGTTCCGAGGCGATATCCTCATCCTTATCAACGCCGACGCCCGCCTTCTGCCAATGGCACTGTCGGAGCTCTTGGCGACTTTCGGACGGAGCCCTGGGATCGAGGTGGTGTGCGGCTCTCCAGTCCCGGAACATTCGGGCGGCGTCGTTGCGCTCGTCGAAGATGTTTGGTGGCGACTCCACAACCGCACGCTCCAGACCCTTGCGAAGCTGGGCGCCGGGAACCACTGTTGCGACGAGCTGATGGCGTTGAGGCGTGGCTTCGCTGATTCGATTCCCACCAATGTCGTGAATGACGGTGCCTACTTCGGCGTCCTCGCGGCACGTCGTGGCGTCACCGTTCAA
>VBLV01000184.1 GCA_005879045.1 Methanobacteriota archaeon
TCCTAGTTCGGCCGACGCGGTCTCCTCGTTGGAGATGTGCCGAGTTGATTCGATTTGAAGCGGGTTGATTCGGAAGGCACTTAAGGTGACGGAGTATCGTGACCGTGATGCCTATTTCGATCCTTGAATCGGTCCTCGCGGTGGGCGCGGCTTCCCTTGTCAGCGTTCTCATCTTCCACTTTGCGAAGGCATGGTGGGTACCCCTCGCGGTCCTCGGCGTGTTCTGGGCGACGGGCATCGTTGTCGGCCCGCTCACGAATCGGACCTTCATCCAGCCCGCCGATCTCTTCGACACGAGCGAGCTCCATCACGACCAGATTGTGGCCCTATTGGGAGTCCTTGGAATCGTCGGCGCCGTATGGGCCGAACTCCGCCTGCGCAGCGCGACCCGTCCGAAGCGAATCGCCGCTCACACGTGAGACCGGACGAGGGCCAGTGGCCGACATTGCCTATCGGGGTTCGCTCGATTTCGACCGAGTTATGGGAGGCGAGAATCGATCCCGGTGAGGCGACTGACGAACTCGTGCGACTGCTTCGGGCCAATGCAGGATAGCCCGAACGCGAGCTCCGTGAGCCCCCGACCGGATTTCTCATCGAACATCAGAAGCCGCGGAAAGAAATTTATCGGCCTGGCGTCTAGCCGGCCCGCATGGCGATGGTCGAGGTCCTCTTGTTGCTGGCCGTCGCGGCGTTCCTGGCGGGCCTCGCGGGTTCCTATCTGGGAATCGGAGGCGGCATCTTCCTCATTCCCTTCATGACGCTGGCGCTCGGGATCGACATCAAGGTCGCGATTGCGACGAGTCTGATCGGCGTCATCGCGACGTCCTCCGGCGCCGCATCCGTGTATGTACGGGATCATCTCACGAACTTGCGTCTCGCGATGTTCCTCGAGGTCGCGACAACCCTCGGTGCGATCGCGGGCGCCGTCGTCGGGATCCTCGTGCCGAATATCTATCTCTTCCTCACGTTCGGCGTCGTCGTCCTCTATGCCGCGGCGTCGATGGTCCGGGTCGCGGAGACCGCAAAAGATCGCGCATATCGGGGCGGAGAGGACGAACGGCCTCTGGTGAAGCGCCTGAACCTAAGCAGCGTCTACTTCGACCAGGAAGACCAGGGCGTGTACCGGTACCGAGTCGAACGTCCCGGTGCCGGGTTCGGCGCGAGCGCCGCCGCCGGCGTGTTCTCGGGCCTGCTCGGTGTCGGAGGCGGATTCATCAAAGTGCCCGCGATGAACATCTTGATGCGCGTGCCGATGAAAGCCGCGGTCGCGACGAGCAACTTCATGATCGGGGTCACGGCGGCCGCGAGCGCGTTCATCTACTACTCCCAAGGCCTCGTGAATCCGCAGCTCGCCGCTATGGTGATCGTTGGCGCGTTCACGGGGACGAATCTGGGTACCCGACTGCTCGTTCGATCGAAGGCCGCGAACGTTCGGTTCCTCTTCGCGGTTTTTCTTGCGGGGCTCGGCATCGCGATGGCCGCCCGGGCACTCGGGCTGTTCGGAGGGGTCCTGTGATCACGGCGCGAGCGGGCTTGCGCCTCGTCCAGCATCGCATCGCTGCGCTGCGGCGCGCCGTGTTGACCGAGGTCGAGGACATCAATCGATTGATTTACCACATCCTGCGGGGCGGGGTCATCGTGTCGGTCGCGTTCCTCCTCTTCGGGTTCATCTTGACGGGGGTCACGGGCCATCCGCTCCCGGACAAGTCGATCCCTCCTCGTCTCCTCGGGGCCGAACTCATTCGCTTCACCCCCGCAGGCTATCTGAACCTCGGCGTGCTGGTGTTGATCTTTACCCCCGTGGCCCGTGTCCTCCTGAGCCTGCTCTCGTTCCTGGAAGAGCGAGACCGCGCGTACGTCTTGATGACGGGAATCGTCCTCACGAACCTGCTGATCAGCGTCGTCCTGCTCGCGTGAACCTTTAAGCCCCCCCTCCCTTCGGGACCCGTGGACGAGATCCTCGCCGCGGCCCGCTCGGTCGATTGGCGTGCGCTCGGAGATCGGGCCCTCTGTGATGCATGCCTTGGCCGCCTCTTCGGCAGACTCGGCCACGGCCTGACGAACGAGGAGCGGGGCCGCGCGGTTCGGGAGATTGCCGTGGATAGCGAGGGACCGTGCTGGGTCTGCGATGGCCTCGCGGCTCGGTACGATGACCTCGCGGCCCTCGTGGCCCGAAAGCTCGAGCCCTGGGAATTCGAGACGTTCCGAATCGGATCGAGGATCGATTTCGAGATGGCCGCGCGGGAGGAATCTCTGTGGGCCGAGTTCGCTCTGACGAGCCCGGAGGCGCTGAAGGCCGAGGTCAACCGCGAGGTCGGAAAGCGGGTCTCGGATCTCGTTCACAAGGAAGCGGCCCTGGACCGCCCGGACGTCGTTGCGGTCCTCGACACCGCGTTCGACCATGTCGACCTCCAGGTGAATCCGTCCTACCTCCGCGGCCGCTACCGCAAGCTCTCTCGCGGCATCCCGCAGACCCGTTGGCCGTGCCGGCGCTGCCGGGGGAAAGGTTGTGACCGCTGCGACGGCACAGGCAAGATGTACGCGACGAGCGTCGAGGAAGTGATCGCGGCCGAGGTCATGCGGGAATCCGGCGGTACCGCCCATGCGTTGCACGGGATGGGCCGCGAGGACGTGGACGCGCGGATGCTCGGCCGCGGGCGGCCGTTCATCGTCGAGATCAAGGAGCCTCGCAAGCGTCGGATTGACCTGGAGGCGGCCGTCCGGCGCATCAACGCATCCGGGATCGTCGAGGTCGATCGGCTGGTGCCTGCGACCGGGGCCGATGTCGTCACCCTGAAGGAGGACCGCGCCGCGAAGACCTACCGCGTCCTCCTGCGGATGGCCCCTTCCGCGGACGAAGCAAAGCTTAAAGCGACGCTCCCGGTTTTGGTCGGCGAGCCGATCGCCCAGCGCACGCCTGGGCGGGTCGTTCACCGGCGCGCGGATACCATACGGGCTCGACGGTTGATGTCGGCCGAGGTCGTCGGCATCAACGGAGACCGGGCGGAACTCCGGGTGACCGCGGAGGCGGGGACCTACATCAAGGAGTGGGTTCACGGGGACGGAGGCCGGACGCGGCCGTCCCTCGCGGAACGACTCGGCGCGGCGTGCGAGGTGCTCGAGCTCGACGTGCTCGACGTCCACGACGGCGGGTGAGGAGATGGTCAAGGCCTCGAAAGGCATCATGGAGAAGACGCGGCAGAAGTTCCGCCGCAGCCCCCGCCAGCGCGGGCTCTCCCCGATCACGAGGTCGCTGCAGTCGTTCAAGATCGGCGAGCGCGTGACGATCGTCATCGACTCGAGCGTGCAGCGAGGATGGCCTCACCACCGGTTCCACGGCCTTCGTGGTCGACGTCCGTTTCGGCGGCCGAATCAAGAAGGCCGTCGTCCGGCCCGAGCACCTGAGGCGGGCTTAGGAGGGGACCATGGAGGAGTCGTACGTGTCCCTGGCCGAGCTGAAGGTCATCCTGGAGAAGGAGAAGGCCGTCCGGGGCGAGTTGAACCCGGAGCAGCAGTATTCGCTCTCCCACGCCGCGCTCTTCGCGCGCGTCCCCGCGGAGAAAGTCCCCGCGATTGTGAAGGAGCTCATGGAGATCCCGCTGATGTCGCCCTTCAACGCGCTGAAGATCGTCGATCTCATGCCGACGCATCTGGACGACGTCCGCGCGATCTTCGCGAAGGAGCGCTTCAGCCTGTCGAAAG
>VBLV01000185.1:0-3076 GCA_005879045.1 Methanobacteriota archaeon
CGTCTTCATGGAGGTCTACGACGACTGGGTGCCCCTCGGAGTTTGGCGGTACCGGGAGCTGGCGCGGGCCGCCCTTCGAAAGAAGCCCCAGCGATTCCCGAGCCTCGAGGAGGCGGAATCCGGATTGGGACGCCGACTTCGCCTCCCAATGGAGAATTGGTGGCGTTCCAGCGTCCTGCGGTCATATCTTCGAGGACAGCGTCGCATCACGGCGTATGCATAGCGCGCCCCCCTGCGCCGCACTCGGAGCAACGTTCTTGTCCATCCCGGGCGCTGGCCCTCCGTGGACACGGGCGCGAAGCATCTCGTCGAGCTCAAGGCGCGCTACGAAGACCTCGGCAAGGCACGTGCGCTCCTGTCCGGCGCCACATCCCTGGGCACCTTCGTCCAATCGGACACGTATTTCTCCCTTGGCGAGCGGAGGCTGAAGCTCCGTTCCACCGACGGGGTGAAGGAGGGACAGCTCGTCTATTACGAACGACCGGACGCGAGCGGCGTGAAGGAGAGCCAGGTCCTGCTCGCCACCGTCTCCGATGGGGCGGCGGTCCGTGAAATGCTGACGCGAGTCTTCCCGGTACAGGCGGAGGTCCGCAAGACGCGTGAAGTGTACCGCTTCCAAGGCGTGCAGGTCCACCTCGACACGGTGGCGGGCCTGGGCAAGTTCCTCGAGTTCGAGAAGATCCTCACGGACGACTCGGAACGCGAGGAAGGCCGGAAGACGCTGGAGGCCTTGCGCCGATACTTCCAGATCCCCGAGGAGGACCTCATGGCCTCGTCGTACAGCGATCTCGTCGAGTCCGGGTGAGCCTCACTCGATCTCGAACTTGCGCACCTTCTCATTCCGGCGCAGGGCCTCGAGGAGCCCGGCGACAGCGGTCGGCTTGAGCCGCACCTGGGCCGTCACGCTCACCTGGTGCGCCTCCTTGTCCACATGGACGCGCTCGAACTTGGAGAAGGAGGGCGGCAAGATGACATCGAGGTCTTGCGCGCTGACCGGGTTCGCAATCGTGAGGTGGACGATCTTTGCATGCGAGCCGAAGCCGCTGCCTTCGAGGAACCGATCCGTGATGACGACTGCCCAGACGACGGCGTAGTTGACGAACACGAGCAGATAGAGGCCGGCACCGGCCGCGACCCCGAGCGCCGCCATCGCCCATACGAGGGCCGCGGTTGTGAAGCCGAAGACGCGATCGTTCGCGCGGATGAGGGCGCCGGCCCCGAGAAAGCCGATCCCGGTAATCACCCCTCCGAGGAGCGGCAACGGATTGTCGCCTTCCAAGTCGATCGCGAGGATCGCCAACGCCGCCGCGCCCGTAGACACGAAGATGAACGTCCCGAACCCGACGGGCTTGCGGCGGATCTGCCGCTCTAGGCCGATCCCGAAGGCGAGGGCGAAGACGAGCAGGAGTCGGAAGACGCTCTCAGCCGGGTCGATCGTCACCCGCGAACCCGGTCCTGACGGTACATCCCATCGGACTCCGCATGCGGGGCAGGTCTATTTCTCGTTTTTCTCAACACGAGGAGAGACCCAATCGAAGGAATGACGGCATTCGTCGCATCCCTTTCGGCGGTGACGCAAGGCACACTGGACGCAGACCATCCGATGGCACGACGAGCAGATCCGAGACCCGAACGGCAGACGAAGACCTGTGCCTCCACTTGGGATTCCGCAGCATCCGCACCGCCATTCGACGATTTCCGGCGACGGCGTCGGAGGCCTCAAGGACGGACCAGCGGCGGCTGGATGGTCGGCAATTCCAACATCGAGTCGTCGCCGGCCGTCAGCCCCTTCATCGCGCTCTCTTGCAGGATTTGCATGTGCGCCAAGTCTTCGAAGGACCTTGGCGCAAACGCCGGTGCGACCGCCATCGGTTGTTTCCCGCCGTTCAAGAGGTCGCGGTAATACGGCATCCAGGCCGACAGGATCTCCCGCGGATTCACGAACGCCTGTGTGGCGTAGTACTGATACCAAGCGCACTGGATGTCGCATGCCGCCATCCGCTGCCGGCGCTCGTGGCCGTCGGGCGACTCGAGGTAGGTCATCAGGTCGGAGTCGATCAGGTTGATCGTCTTCTCTTCGAGGACCCGGCACGGATACCAGAGGAAGCCATCCGCGTCGACGATAATGGAGGAGGAATCGCAGCCGTGGTCCCAGGTGATCCGGTTGAAGTAGCTGTCCGGCGAGATGATGACCCCGGGATACTTTTTCTTGAGCTCGAGGCCGACCTTCGACATCGACCAGAGGTCCGGCAAGTGGTCTTTCGTGTTCTTCAGGTGCACCGCGCACATGACGACCGCCTTGACGCCGGCGTCCTGACACCGTCGGATCTTCGTCTCGAGCGCGCCGATGTCGTTCTTCGTGACGACGATCTGCACGGTGACGATGGAGCCCCACTTCGTGTACTCCTCGAGCTCGTCGTACATGTCGAGGTTCTTGTGGCCCTCGTCGATCGAGATGTGCAGGAAGTCGATGTACTTCCCGTACTTCGGCATCGGGTAGCGCGCCTGCATGTCCCGTTCCGACGTCGTGAAGAGGAGGTACCACGGTTTCTCGTACTGGTACCGCAACAGCTCCTCGATGTCATCGCGGACGAGCGGGTCGCCGCCTTCGAAACTGCACACGATGACGGACGACCGGGCGAGGTTGTCCAGGACCGCCTTGACGTCTTCCGTCGGCATGTCTTTCCAGCGGTTCTTGACGTGCCAGCAGTTGCAGAACGAGCACGTGAAGTTGCAGCGGCGTGTGAGCTTGAAGGAGCAATAGAACGGATAGATCGCCTCCTTCGCCATCTTGTTCCGGAGGATGCGCCCCGCGACCTCGAGGAACCGTTTCTTCGGGAGCTTCCTCATGGCCCTTCCGGGCCACCATGGACCTCCCGGTCATAATCCTTTTCCACCGCCTCCCGAAGGCGCGTGCGCAGACCGATGCCCACCGCGAGGAGGAGCGCCACGGCCGCGATTATCACGGTCGGCGCGTAGAGCGCGTACTCAACCGCCTCCGGCAAGCGGACGATCACGAGGGAGAACACGATCGGCGGCATGCGGAAGAAGAGGACGATCAGCGGCAGGAACAGGA
>VBLV01000185.1:3099-3641 GCA_005879045.1 Methanobacteriota archaeon
TCGGCGAACCGATCGAGCTCCGCGAGGGCGGCGTACGACAGCGAGGCGAAGAGCCCGAGCAGCCCGAGGACGGTCGGGATGGCCCCGCGCGAGAGGAGGACGACGCCGCTGAACACGACAGCAAGGGCGAGACCCGCAATCTCCGAAACAATCGGAGCAATCTGCGGATGAATCCGTCGAACGAGGAGCGCCAGCGTCGGCGCGAGGACCATCAGAACCCCAGCTGTCGTGAGCAACGCGCTCCCTTGGAAATCGAGGCGAACCGCCAGAGAATAGGAGAAGGCCACGGAGAGGGCGGATAGCGGCAGGGCGAGGAGAAAGCCCGGGACGAGAGCACCCGGGCGCCGTCCCGGCAATTCGATCACGGCCGTTCCTCGGACGCCCAACGTGGGTATGACGAGGAGAATCGAAAGGGCCGCGAATGTCGGGAGGTCGAACCCACCCAGGAAGCCAATGGCGGTGCCGAATGCGAGACCGAGGAGGACCTCCAATGAGCTGCTCGGTCGGCGGGCGAGGTACGCGTCGGTCGCAAGGAGGATTCC